>CAYWGR010000055.1:0-30480 GCA_964458015.1 uncultured Planctomycetaceae bacterium | reverse complement strand
CGCTTCGCTTGACCCGCCCTACGCTTTTCCCAAATTCAACAATTGATTGGCCCTGTGCAGACAGCAGCCAATCATTGTTTTTTTGGCAGGATGATCGTAAACGCTGCGCCGCGGCCGTGCTGGCTTTCGACTTCAATCCGCCCGTTGTGTTGGGTAACAATGCGCCATGCCTTCGAAAGGCCGAGGCCCAAACCGCGGCCCGCTTGCCGGGCGGAATAGAACGGGTCGAACAGGTGCCGCCGCTCCTCCGGCTTGATGCCGGGCCCGTCGTCTTGAATGCGGATTTTCGCCTCCGCATCGGTTTGTTCCAAAACAATTTCAATGCGCCCGCCGCTTTCAAGAGCTTCGAGCGCGTTTTGACACATCGCCCGAAGAGCGACGTTCAATTGGACCGGATCGGCCTCGATCGAGATGGGGGCTGATTCACCGGTTCGGCAAAGCACGGTCTCTTGCCTGCGACATCGAGGCAGCAGATCCGCTATCATCGCGTCGATGAATGGAACCAATTCAACCGGCTGAAACTCAGGCTTCGGCGGCCGGGCGAAAAGCATCATGTCGGCGATCATCTCGTACACCCGCATCGCCTGGGCGCTAATCAGCGCCAAAGCGTGCTGACGTTCGGGATTGGTTTCCTCACGCAGCAGAAGCTGCGCGCGGCCGGAGATGACCGTCAAAGGATTATTGATCTCGTGGCCGGCGCCGGCGGCGAATTCGGCCATCGCTTCGAGCTTCTCGACTTCCAAAACGCGCTGGAAATCACTTTCCAGCGCGGCCAGCCGGTTAAGTTTGTCGGCGATAGAAGGCGATCCGTCTTGATCCGGCATGAAACTTACGTAGCTTGTTTATTGGCGCTCGGGCAAGCTCTGTCACGATGAAAGCAATGTCGCAATAGAAAGCCACGACGCAATAGAAAGTAATGCCACAATAGCCGGGAGCTAACAGCTCCCGGAATGTGCGCAAACCCACCATTACCCTCCGGAAGCTGTTAGCTCCCGGCTATTTTCCTACGACATCGGTTTTTCCGATTCCCAATAAACGGAATCGAATGTTGCGGCAACAAAACCGGTGCTTCAGGCGCTCGCGGCCAATTCGATATCCAGATGCTGGCACATCCGCTCGATCAGGCGCTCGACCTCGAACGGCTTGTGCATGAAATCGTCGGCCCCCGCGGCTTTCAAGTCGCTGATCTTGTCGTCTTCGACCATGCCGGAGATGCAGATGATGCGGACATCATTCATGCTCTTGTCGCTGCGGACACGCTGGCATACTTCCTTGCCGTTGATGTCGGGCAGCATCACGTCGAGCACGATGAGGTCGGGGCGGTATTCCTTGACCATCATGCCGGCGTCGAAACCGTTGTTGACAGTCCGAACCTCGAAGCGGCCGTCCCGATCCAAGGCGTCGCTGATCAACTCGACCAACTCTTCGTCGTCGTCAACCAGCAGAACCTTCCGTTTGCCGCTTTCCAGGGCGTCGGTCGGAATGCCGTTGTCACGCATGAACATGTATAACTGATCGCGCGGGATGCGGCGAAAGCGACTGCCCGGCACCCGAAAACCTTTTAACTGTCCCGAGTCAAAACAGCGAATGATGGTCTGTTGCGACACTTTGCAAATCTTGGCCGCTTCGCCGGTCGTGAACACAGTTTTCATACTTGATTCCTTTTGCCAGTCGCTTGCCGACTAGCAGTAACGAGTCCCCCGGAAAAGAAGTCAGCAGTTCGTCCAGGGTTCTCTGGTCCTCCGTGTCAAACTGGCCTGGAACTCCCCTTGAGTTCACGCCTACCGCAAACTCTTCACATCCCTAAGCTGTATCCAAACAGCAGGCTCATCCGGTTCTGCCGACATTACCGAACTTGCCAATCAGCCCCAATTATAGCTATCTTCCCGGGCCTGTCAATACAGCTATTGCTTCTCTAAACCGCTACGAAATTTGCACTTACACAACATTTTTCCCTTACAGGATCCATGCTGTAACCGTGTTTTTGTCGTTTTACGCAACGACCTTTCCTTTTATGCAAGATGGGGCGAGACGGCGACTTAGGTTGACGAGCGGAAAGCGGAGATCCATAAAGATCGAAAAGAGAACGAAAGATAACACGCTCGCGGACGATGGCTAGGATAGGGGGCGTCGCGAAAGCGAACTAAGAAACTCGGCCAGTATCTCGTAAAACTCCAGCGGCATCGAATCGTTGTGATCGTGTCCCGGGATCAATAGGAACTGCTTCGGTTGGTTCGCGGCATCGAATAATCGACGCCCCAGCGGCAGTGGAATGATCGTATCGACGTCGCCATGCGCCTGCAGCAAAGGGCCGTGGTAATCACCAATCTTGGCCACCGAATCAAAGCGAGATCGCATGGCCCAGCGCACGGGCAAAAACGGATAGTGGTAAGCGGCAGCGTCGGGCAACGAACTGAACGTGCTTTCCAACACCAACGCACGTGCCCCGTCGCTAGCGGCCAAATCGACCGCCACCGCGCCGCCGAGCGATTCGCCCATCAATACGATCGCGGATTCGGGGATCTTCTCGCGCTCGGCCAACCACTTGCGCGCCGCCCGGGCATCGGCCGTAACGCCGGCCTCGCTGGGAGCTCCTTCGCTCCGGCCGTAGCCGCGGTAATCGAAGATCAATACCGAAGCGCCTGCTTTTTGGTGCAGCATGTGCAAACTATCAATCCGGTGCGTCAGATTGCCGCCATTGCCGTGGCAAAACAGAATCGCGGCCTTGGCCTTCGGGTGAGGCACGTACCAGCCATGCAGTTTGACGCCGTCTTCCGATTCGAACCAGGCATCCTCAAAATGCAGGCCCGGCGGATTCCAATTGCCGCCGGGATGAACCACGGGAAAATAAATCAGGGAGTTTTCAAAAAACATGGCAGCCACGATCACCATCAGATAGGCCAGGAAAACGATGCGAAGGATTCGCCAACTCAATCGGCATAAAAAATACCCGAATGCTTTTTCCGTAGAGGCAACGGTCATGGCAAGTCGTTTCGAAGTGGTCTCAGGGCCAATCCGTTTTCGGTAGGGCGGGTCAAGCGAAGCGACGGCCCGCCGTAAGTTGCTGGCCACGCCTTACATATTTCCCAAATTCAACAACGGATCGGCTCTGGGTGCGGTCTGTCTTCTTTGGACAAAAAAACGCGACCTTGCCCCGTGCTAAGCGGTGCAAGGTCGCAACGATTATATGAATGGCTTTTTCTTATCCTGGTTCCCAAGCTCCGGCTTGGGAACGAGATAATCCGTCTTGTTAGCCGCTTTCGCTTGGACAGCTTTCAAACGGCATTCCAAGCTGTTTTCACGGCCGCCAATGATTATCAACGGAACTTGTAGTTCGGGTTCTTAATGTCGAAATCGGCGTCGGTGAACCCGTTGTTCAATTTCAGGTTCAGGTAGGTGTACTCTTCGAGCAGTTCCGGCGCACCGCCCTTTTCCTTGGGCCAATCATACGATTCGTAGCGGATGGGAATGTTCAAATCCTTATCCACAAAAATCCGGGCCAAGTGGTAGCGGAAGTTACGGCGTGGCACGGGATGGATAACCTCGATGCAGGTGCAAACCCGATTGTTGATCTTCGCGCCTTCGTAAAACTTCACTTCGCACTCACCGTATTTGATATCCTGCTCGCCGACTTCGACCAAGCGGCGGGTCAGGTTCAAAATGCCCAACTCGGTGATCGGATAACGCTGGTTTTGCATGGCGATCGGGCCGTCGGTCTTCAACGAGACGGTGCCGAACATCGTGTTCTTAATGCCGACGCCGTGGGCGAACATCTTGTTGTCGTTTTGACCTTCCACGTAGATCGTCTCTTGGCCCTTCAAGGCGGGCGGTCCAACGAAATACATGTAGACGCTAAACGGCCGGTGACGCAGTTTAACGAACAGATATTCATAATCGCCGACTTTGCCGCCGATACGCTCACGCTTGGCGACCGTGGCCGAATAGTCTTGAAGTTTTTCGAGATTGCCCATGCCCGAGTAAGCCCAGCGAAGCGTAGGCATCAAGGGATGTTCGCCCGAGGCGCCGGGGACCAACTGAGGCGCTGCCGAGGCCGCCAGAGCGGCTTCCGATCGCTCGGCGACTTGGTAGGCCGGTCGGCCGGCGGGCGAAGACGCGGGATTCTCCGGCGTCGCTGCCAAGGCGATTTGTGCGGAAAGCGACAAAGCCCATGCGGCGCTTACGGCCGCGGCTGATATCCATCGCTGCAATTGAACGATCCTGAGAACCATGTAATCCCCTCCTTGTGAGGCGTCACTTGTTTGTGGGCATGGCGACCGGTGGTTCATCGGTCGTGCGACGCCTGTGTTTGTGTTTCAGAAAAATAACGCAGGGCTATCGGATTCACGCTAGCCCTTCGGGGCAATCGTGGGTGTACCGTCTGCTACGTCATCTTCCTGAATAACGATAATCCTCCATGAACTCTAAGATGCAGACGCATCCATGCAAACATTGTGCCGGGCAGGCTTCGGTTTATGCGGCATTGGGCGATTTGGGCAATATTTGCCGAAAAAACGGCCTCTTCACGCCTTTGTGGTTGAAAAAAACCCAGTTCTCGATGCCATGCCCTCCTCGACCTTATCGCAAATTCTACCAATCGGGATTACAATGTTTGGTTTTACAGGGCCGATTTACCTAATCGTTGAGGTAAACGCTGTCGAAATATTCTCTACTAATCCCTACATTTTACCCAGTTCTCACCCTTGTGAGGAGTCCAGTTTTGTGAAGCAATCGGATTTGCACCTTACCACCATTCTGTCTCACCCGTTCGAGCAAAATACCTATATTGCCAGGCTCGGCGACCGCACGGATTGCGTCATCGTCGATCCAGGGCTCGAACCGGATAAAATAATTCGGTTTCTGGATCAGCATAAGCTGAAGCCCGCAGCCGTCTTAATCACCCACGGCCATAGCGATCATATCGCCGGCAATGCGGCCGTCAAAAAGAAATGGCCGGATTGTCCCCTGGTCATCGGCGCGGCCGATGCTCCAAAACTAACCGATCCCTGGTTGAACTTGTCGGCCAGTTTCGGAACACCCTTGGTCAGTCCGGCAGCCGACGTTCTCGTCAAAGACGGCGACAGCTACGAGGCGGCCGGCTTCGAGTGGCAGGTACGCACCATCCCCGGCCACTCGGTCGGTCATGTCGTGTATCTTTGGGAAGGTGAGGAACCGCCCATCGTTTTCGTGGGCGATGTGATTTTTGCCGGCAGCATCGGCCGCACCGATTTCCCCGACGGCGATCAACGCAGTCTGATCCTCGGCATCCGCTCCAAGCTATTCACCTTGCCCGACGAGACCATTCTCCTCTCCGGCCACGGCGAACCGACAACCGTCGCACAAGAAAAACGCACCAATCCCTTTGCCGGCATCGGCGTCCGATAGCCTTTGGGCAACCTTGATCGAGCGTCCAAAGAATTTGGAATTGGTACAAGTAGCAAACGAAAGAAATTCCGCTGCTGCTCTTAATCTGTTGATGGCCGCAAAGCGATAATTAATAATTATCGTTTCGCGTGGGCCCACGGTCTAACAATTGGCCGTCGGCACGGTTGGCAAGCTGCTGGAGCAGTTTGGCGTCGATGTCCTTATTGATCGACATCACCTTTCCATCGCCGAAAACGGTATTACAGACCGCCGGATGGCAGGAGCCAAACGAGCCCACGGCCAGATCGTTCGTCGATGGATTGTTTTCACTGTCGGACGCCGTCATTTTTTCAGCGAGCGCTGGATAAAGCGGCGCGCCGGCATTGCGCAAAGTGGCTCGTGTGCCCGACATCCAGCCCAAATCCATCTCTTCGGCCATCTTCTCGCTTACATAAATTGTATGGGAAACGCCGTCGGTTACATCTTTTTGTCGAATGTGGCTATTGAGAAAAAGCACGCCGTTGTTGTTGGCGTCAATCGGCGCTTCAACGTCATTATGGCAACCGGCGTAGTTGCTGACGACCCAGGTGCCATTCATGCGTGGGTATTGGTCATAGTAGCTATAACCCGGCGCCCCAGGGCCTGTAACAGATTCCGGATTCTCATTTTCAGAAGGTTCCTTTGGGTTTCTCCGAATATCTCCCCCGTAAAAGGAAGGGCAAATAAAAGTGCTGATGGCAATTGCTCGGACGGGAGCATTTTTTTTGTCATAAACACCCGCCGAAAAATCAATATGCTTGGATGTGGAAACCTCTTCGAGATACGGCAGCAATTGCACCATCCAGCTCATGTGGTAGCCTTGAGCAATATTGTGGATAGGACCTTTTTTATCGACCGAACCAGGCGGTAACACGCCATGAGCCGACTCATAGTTCTGCAAAGCGATGCCGAGTTGAACAAGATTATTTGCGCAGGTTACGCGGCGGGCCGCCTCGCGCGCGGCTTGAATGGCGGGCAACAATAATGCAATCAAAATGCCGATTATGGCGATTACCACGAGCAATTCCACCAACGTGAAGCCGCCTACGGCGGAAACATACGATTTGCGATGATCGGCTTGGCAACCATGCGCGAAAGAGACGGGGCTTGCGATTCTCATAAAGTTTCTCCAGACATCGTGGGATTCAATGTGATTTCTTTGTTGGTTATTTAGATCGAAGCTTTTCCCGATCCGAAACCGTTATTTGCTTGACGACGCGACATCGATATTGCGAAGCATCGGGGAAATCGGCCTCAACGCAAATCGAATACCGCGAATTTGGCTTAGGCTGATACGCAAACGGCTTGACCGTGATTTTGACGACGCCGCTATTGTCGGCCGCAAGATCCTGGGCGCTGACGGTCCATGTTTCACCCACATACTTAGGATCACCGGCCAGCCGATAAGAAGCCCGTTCGACGCCCGCCTCGGCCAACCATGCGGCTTGCATGTTTCGCCGGTTTGCATCAATGACTTTGTGTTCCATGGCTGCTTGTTTTGCCAGCAGGACGAACACGACGACCGCCACGGCGAGACAAACGAGAGCAGCGATGAACATGACGCCGCGCCGCCGGCTGCGCTCTCTCTCGCCGTGTAGATGGCCGTCGGCAAATCGTTTGTTATGCAGGAAATCGAAACGGCTCATTACTTGCTCCTGACCGCCCTTTTCGAAAAGCGAAGGTCTTTGCCAAGAATCGCGTCAATGCGCATGGTGTGCTTTGCCGATGCGAAGGTGTTGTCCGCAATGACCAGGCTGATCACGGGCGGTGTGGCTTTTTTGTCCGCTTTGATCGCGGCGGAGCATTCAGCGGGCAGGGCATACGATTCCTGCCGCTGTTGTTTGCCGTGCAAATATTCGCACCGCTCCACCTCGCCTTCGGAAACTCTGTATGTGACGATGCGGCCGTCGGATAAAACAAATCGAGCTTCATACGGCATATTGACTCGTTCGGAGGATTGCCGCAAGGCTGTCCGAACGTCGCTGCGAAATTGCTCGGCAAGCTTGCCGAAAACGCTCGCCTGATGGACATGCGTTCGCCCCGCCTGTTCGGCTTGCATCAGCAGATGCAACACGAAAGCCGTGATGCTCAACAGCACTGTTCCGGCGCTGAGGACCGCAAGCATTTCAACCAGCGTATATCCACGTCGAGTCATAGTGGTCTACAAATCACTTTATGAGTATAGAGGTCAATCAAGGTTGTAACGGTACGTTGTCAGTATTGTTTGGCTAAGGGGGCAACCGTCGCGATCTCGCCAACGAAGCGAGGCTGTGATGCGTTTGGCATGGGGCTCGTTCGGCAACACGGCAACTTCCATTTTCAGTTCCGCTTCTGGCAACAGGGCGACCACCGATGCAGCAGGCCGTTCCGAAGCCAATGCGGCCGCCGTTAATTGGTTCCAGGGGCGCGCCGCGACTCGTTCCATGATATTTCCCAGTTCAAGCATGGCGCTTTGGCGCCGCTCAGCGACCCGGTGCTGTGAGGCGACGGCCGCAAGCATCTGCACGCAAACAGTCAACAGCAGACCGAGCAATACGCAGACTGCGATCAGTTCCATCATCATCATGCCGCGTCGGTGGTTTCTCATCGGTAATACGCCTTCTTCGAATTACGTTAGTCTTTGGATCAAACAAATCAAAGGAAGAAACAACGCCAAAAAGATGAACCCCACCGCCAATCCCATCAAAATTATCAGGGGAGGAAACAACACCTGGCATAGTGCTTGCACTCGGCATGCAAGGCGGCGGCGGCTGCTATCGGCCATTTCACGCATTGCCCAAGGCAGATTGCCCATCCGCTGCGATGCTTGCAGAATGGCAAACTCGGGCTGCCGAATCAGTTTTTGACGTCGAAGGCTTTCGCACCAATCGCTACCTTGGCCGATCTCTTGTACGACGACTCGCAATCGCTGGCGTATGGACCTCTTAGGATACGTGTCCGCTAGCATGGCGAGACATTCCGACAACGGCTTCTGCCGGCCGACGCCCAGCGCCAAGGCGTCAAGGATCCTAGAGGTGTCCATTCGCCTAGTAAAACCCTCGATCAGCGGCAAATCGAAATGGATCCAGCCGAAATAACGCAAAACCATGTAAAACACTAATCCGAAACCGAGCAAATAAAACGGCCCCAATAAGAACCAATAGTTGCAAGTAAATTTCATTGCTTCGATAAGCAACTGTGTTATCCGAGGCAAGTCAACTCTGAAGTCGATAAATATCTTTTGAAAAGATGGCACGATCTTAAGCATGAGGAACGTAAGAATGGATATGCCGAAGACCGACACCGCGAGCAGGTAGGCGATCTTTCCGAACAGTGAAGTCCAGTGCGGATCTTCATGGTGGTCGGCAGCCAGCCGCAAAGCACTCGGCAAATCACCGGATGCGCAACCGATGCGAATCATCGGAATCGCTCCGGCCGGCAAGGCGCCGGGGCAACGCCCTAACGCATCGGGTAATGAGTCGCCGGCCTCAATCAAGGTGGCCAACCGCCGGGCAATCCGGCCAAACTGACCGCGATGCTCGCGGGCAAATGCCTCAATCGCGGGAATCAGCGGCATCGACCGTTCGGCTGAAACGGTCAACAACCAGAGCAACGCATTCTGTTCCACGGCGCGACGTTTCCTCACCCATTCAGAAATGACAAGAATGAAAACGCACCACCACACAAATCCCAAGATACTTGCACAAGCCACTAAAGCGATTAATAGCAGCATGGCCAACATTACAATTGCCAAAATCCCAAGCAAGGAGATAATACGCCCGAGATAAAAATCCCGGAATCGCCTGCTCGCAATAATCCGCACGACGATGACCCCTAGAATGGTCAAGGCCGATGCTATCGACGCAACAATGGCAATGTCAAACGGATCCATTTTTCCAATCCGAGGAATACATCAAGAAGGAAACGTCAATTTTACGTAAGTTTTTGTATTAAACTTAGCAACGGCAGCAGCAAAGCTACAATGACAAATGCCCAGAAAAACGACAAAACCACCAAAAACATGAGCGGCGCTAGAACCGATTGCATCACGGCGCCGTGGGCTTGTGCTCGGCCTTCAAACATCACGGCGGCCGCGCGAAAGGCATCGGCCAAGACCGGAGTTTCTTGTCCCCATTGAAGCATCGGAATCAAGCTTGGCGGAAACGATTTACGTTCCGCCAGGCTTTCCGAAAGCGCGCGGCCCGCCTCGACGTCCTTGGCCGCATGTTGGCACCCGCGTGCAAGTTGTGCGTTGCATAATCCCGCCGCACTAAGCCGCAAGGCGTCGGGAATGGTGACATTTTGCTCCAACAGAAGCCCCATGATTCGCGAAAACTCCGATAAATGACTCCAGCGATACACAGGCCCGATCATCGGCACGCGGTAAAGTACAGGCCATGTCCAACGGGCTCCGGGCATCACCGTATGCAATAACGGAAATAATGCAAATACTGCGACCAAACCTACATTTCCCCAGGCCAGCGGGCCGGAAATTTGAAATACCAACATAGTCATCCGGGGCAGTGAGGTTCCGAAATCTTCATATACTTTTTTGAACGCATCGATCAGGTAAAAGTGAGCCAAGACCGCCAAGCCGGCCATAAATGCCATTAGAATAACCGGATAGGCCAAACTGATCCAAATCCGGCGGCGCATTTCCATCCGGCTGCGCTCGATATCGGCAAACTCCTCAAGCACCTCCGGCAGATGTCCGCTGCGAACACCGGCCAAAATCAGCCCGCGAAAATGGGCCGGAAGCGATTGCCCCTCGGATTCCAAGGCCGCCACAAGATCATTGCCCGAATCGAGGCGGTCTGCTAATCCCCTGATGACTTGCGATAGACGCCGGCCCGGTAATTCCTCGGCCAATGCGCGCAGACCAGACCCCAAGGGTAGGCCGGATTTCGACAATTCGGCCACCCTATGCGCTAGTTCGCCGGCTTCCTCGGCCGAGAATTTACGCCAGCCGATGACGTTGCGCCAAGCAAATCCAGTCATTGCGTTTCATTCTCCTAACGAATAGAGCATCGCCGTATACGGGGCAAATAGCGACACCGCATACAGCGCTGTAACACTTCCGGCAACCACGACCGTAAGAAAAACGGGCAACAATATCTGTAGCAAATCGGCCTGCCGCCGGGCACGCCGATGGTAAATACCGGCCGCATGTTGCAAGGCAGGCGACAACATCCTGTTGTGACCGGCAGCCGTCAACAGCCAACGAATCAGAGGAGGAAAGGTTGTCGATTCAGCGCCCGATGGCATGTGGCCGTTTTCAATCATCCTAGACAACTGCCGGGCCGATTGCAGAAGCATCTGATCGCCCGAGGCCTCGGCCGCTAAAATCAGAGACTCTTGAAGCGGTGAGCGATTTTCAATTAATAGAGAAAGAATTTCAAGGAACGTGGCGGTGCGCGAACAACGCAGCATGTCCCCCAGCCCTGGCAATGCCTCCAAAAACGGAGACGTCCAATGATTGCGCGACATTGCTGCTTTCAGGAAAGATATCCGCCATCCAAGAACTGCCAATAGCACGGCCATAGGAACCAACGGCCACCAAATCCACACGTTCTGACTGATCCACATTGGCAAAACATAAAACCGGTGGCCGGTTAATCCCATTGAAAAAAATGCCGCATTGAGTCTTGGCGCAAGCCCAACCGTAAACATGATCATTCCGCACCACGCCAACACGACGACTATTAAAGGATAAGTGGCGGCAACCATGATGGCGTGATGCGTCTCGGCCAAACGGCGAACGGAAGCGGCCACCGCTTCGAGCGCAGCCGGTAATCGCCCTGCACGCATGCCGGCTTGCACGATCGCGCAGTAAGTCGAAGGCAATTGACCAGATTCCTCGTTCAATGTTTCATCCAGCGATTCGCCCCGCGCGTTGCGCTCGGCCAAAGAGACGGCAAAACGCCCAAGCTGGCCAGGCAAATCGCGGCCAAGTTCCGCCAGGCCGACATCGAGCGGAATGCCCGCCCGCACCAGGGCGGCTATCTCATCGTTCAAGACGATCAGATCATCAAGCGTCATGGACAGTTCCTCTCCCCATTCCAGCTTCAAACAGAAAAACCAAGCACGCGCCGCACCTCCGCCGGACTTGTCCATCCTTGATTGACTGCATGACAAGCGCGCCGCCATCGGCTGAGCATCCCAGACTCGACTGCAAGCTGTTCTATAACCGATGTTTCCGACCGGCCAAGAACCGCGCGGGTCAACTCGCTATGTGACAACAGCAGCATTTCAGCCAGCAGAAAACGTCCTTGATAACCGGTCCCTCCACATCGTTCGCATCCGCAGGGCGTCATCACTCGCTCGACATCTAACCCCAACCGTGCATCGGGCTCGTCCGTCGGCTTTGCACAGCAACACAGCCGCCGCAATAGCCGCTGGTTGAGGATCGCCAGCAAGCCGCTACGCAAAACATAAGGCTCAATACCCATATCCAATAGCCGGCCGACCGTCTCGGCAGCGCTTCCGGCATGAAAGGTACTCAACATCAGATGGCCTGTCAGCGACGCTTGCAAAGCGGTATCCGCCGTGGCAAAATCGCGTATTTCGCCAACCATGATCACTTCGGGATCTTGACGCATGAGAAATCGCAAGCCGCCGGCAAGATCCAACCCTGCCCGCGAATCTACTTGGGATTGGGCTACGCCCTCGACCGCGACTTCGATGGGGTCTTCCAGCGAGACTAAGTTTCTCGCACCGCCGCTGTTGCGGCTGATTTCTCGCAGACAAGCATAAACGGTAGTGGTCTTGCCGCTTCCCGCTGGACCGGAAACCAGGATCGCGCCGGATGTTTCCGATAGAAGCTGTTGCAACGGGGATAGCACGTCACCCGGCAGACCAAGATCGTCTAACAGCTGAAAGGATTGTACGCCGCCGAACAGCCGCACGACGGCCCGCTCACCGTGCAAAGTAGGAAACGTGCAGATCCGCATCTCAACATCGTCTTGCGGCGAGCGAATGCGTCCTTCTTGAGGCCGATCCGTGTGATACGTCAGCAGACCGGCAAGCACTTTCAGGCGAGCTATGAGATTCGACGCGAATCGCTCCGAAAACCCTGCAACGGGAATCAATACGCCGTCTACCCGAAACTTTAACTCCAAACCGTCGCCAGTCGGCTGAAAATGAATATCGCTGGCCCCGATCCCCCGCGCGCCAACCAACACCGTATCGATGCTGCGAGTTGCATAGTCGGGATCGTCTGCATTCAAACGCGCAAGTTCCTCGCGCAGACTACAAGCTGTCGGTTGAACCATCAGGAATACCCTTGATGAGTGTCCTTGCTTCCGCAGTGTATCATATATCTACTGAGGGGGCAATAACCCCATTCAGCACGAACGCAGTAATACATTTAGGTGTCGATCGGAACTCGGGCTTTTCCTCCTCAAACACCATGCTCATGTTCCGAACCGCCTGAGCCATCCAACGGTCGTCGAGATTGGGCGCTATGTCGGCAATTTGAATGCGACGTGTGTGCAGGTAAATAAAAACGCAGCCTGCTATCAAGTGACACCGCTTCAACGCCATCACTTTCAGCGTCCCACAGTATCTGATGGCGCAACACGCTATCTTCCATAGATTTACATCCCGCCCAAAGCTCGTCGGAAATGGGATGCCCCAGTGATGGGGTTGCGATCGGGGACAGCCGAAGACGATTTTTCTCGAAATTTTAATTTTTCCCCGTAATTTCCATCCTCGGCGATGGTTTTCTTGATGAAGGGAAGTAATTCGACTTCCGTCACTCCACGGGCCGAGACGGATACGTTTTTTCCAGGCTTTCGTGGGAATCGGTAATTATACTGAACAGTGGCGGACATGCAGGGCGCTTGTATGGCAGACAACCTAAAACCCGACGATCACGACTTCGGCCGATTGTTTGCACGGTATCAGCCGCGCATCTATGGGTATATCCGCTCGCTGGTAACACATCGCGACGATGCCGAAGATCTGCTCCAAGAAACGGCTTCCATATTATGGCAGAAGTTCGGCGAGTTTCGCCCCAATTCGAGCTTTCTTGCCTGGGCGTTGCAGGTTGCTCACTACGAAGTGCTGCATTTTCGGCAACGCCAGAAACGAAATGTATTGCAGTTCAGCGAGAGATTCATCGACGCCGTGGGCACGGACATGACGGCGGAATCACTGCGCATTGGTGATCTAGACCAACTGCTGGCCAAATGCGTGGAACAACTGTCTCCAGCCGAACGAGAACTCTTCATTCTGCGATATCAATCCGACGCGACCACAAAAAGTCTGGCCGAACAGCTTGGACAGCCGCCCAGCACGACCTACGACAGCATTCATCGCATCCGACGTCGCTTGACCGATTGTGTTGGGCGAGCCCTTAGGAAGGAGGCGAGAGAATGAATGATGCCTCGAACAACCTGGCTCAGCTCTTCGATTTGGCCGCCGCTCAATGCGAGGAGACGTTGACCAAGGAACAAGCGGAGCAGCTCCAAGAACTGGTGATCGGCAGCCCGGAGCTTCGGTATCGCTACATTCTCTATATGCACATTCACGCCCTCGCGGAAAACGGCTGGTGTCTGCCGGCATGTGAAATTGATCCGGAGAAAACGAAAATCGCCGAATTACCTGTTGAGTATTCGGTATCCAACGACCCGTTCACACATTCCCCCTCACCTCTTCTTGCCTTCCCCTTTACTACACTTCACCGCACGATCAGCTTTTTCTCGCAGGAATTGCCGTTCTCACTACTGATTGCAGCCGTATTGACGAGCCTAGGCCTGTGGTTTGCTTCGATGATCGATGTATCGAACCCGGAAAAGATTGCTCGGGACTCTTCTGCGTCGCCGTCAAAAGCGACTATCGATCCAACCTTGGAAATTGTCGGCAAAATCACCGGCATGGTCGATTGCAAGTGGGCTGATCCGCAAACAGAAACCTTTCAGGGCGCTAATGTGCTTTTCGGTCGGAAGTACGCATTGGCCTCCGGCCTGATGGAAATCACCTATAAAACCGGTGCAAAAGTGATTCTCCAAGGACCCGTGACGTATGAGGTCGAGGCGAAGAATGGCGGATTTCTGCCGGTCGGCAGGCTAACGGGCAAAGTGGTGGCGGAGACAGCCAAGGGCTTTGTCATCCGCACTCCCTCGGCCACGATTACGGATCTTGGTACGGAATTCGGCGTCGCTGTAGCCGAACAAGGTGATGTCCGTGTTCATGTGTTTGCGGGCGTGGTTGATTTTCAGTGCATCTCGCAAGGTGGACAAAGTCACGAGGGCCATCGGCTTGTCGCCGGCTATAGCGCGCAAATCAAATCGGGCAAGATCACCGTGTCCCGTAAGGCCTTGCCGGTTACCGACTTCGTCCGTGTCGTCCGAAACCCCGCCTCCACGCCCGCCACACCGATATCAGGCACTCTCGCCTATTGGCGATTCGAGGATAATGTCCCATCATTGGATGTCTCGAAGCAGTCGAAAACCCAGATAAATGTGGTTCACGACTCATCGAATTGCCAAAATCATCTCGACTACTATGGTTCTTGGGGCGACAATGGTATCGGCAATTATGTTGCCAGCCGCTTCGTCCCGCCTTCATCGATGTTCCAGCCCGGCTACAGCGGCGGGTCGAAATCGTTCAATTCGGCGGCGCTCGCCCCAAATAGGTGCGGCGTGCTTTTCAGCGATTCCCTAAGACACGGCAGCCCTTTTGATTTTAGTGGCGACTTCACTCTGGAAGGCTTCTATCGGACCGACGGCGACCAGTCCCGCGCGGGGCCGATGGGAATCATCTTCAAAGGAGAGTGTTCTCCGGCGTATATGGTGAGTCTCAATCGTTCGTCGTTAGGATCCGTGGAGCTGACGCTCTTTGACGCGCAAGGCAAGACATTTGCAGCGACTGTCGCGGACCGCAACTATGCGGACGGACAATGGCACTACTTTGCTGCCAGGTATCAGGTCAATCAAGGCAAAGGTGGCGGCACGGTATCGATGCTAGTCGCCAACGAGAACGGCACGGTTGCAAGCAGCGTTACCGCAACGCCGCCTGAATTCGTCCTGAACTGGCCGAACGCCAACTTGTTCATCGGTCGAATATCGCATTGGCCTCTCCATTCGGTTTCGGGCCATTTTCGTGGGCTGATTGACGAGATTCGCATCTGTCGCGGCGCGCTGGCAGACACGGATTTACTGTTCCCATTGCAGCAACATAAATCTGTTTCAAACGGAGGAAAGGGGCTTCAATAAATTGATCTACAATGCGTGGGGGTGAAACAGGTTGTTTCATCCTCGGTAATGGCGGCTTGGCCGTCGTCTTCCTGTACGGTTGATCTTCTTTTTGGTGTAGTTTTTCATTAGGAGAATGGTTATGTGTTGCAAGAGTATCTGCAGGTATGTTTCTTTGTTTGTTCTCGCTGCAATATCGGCAGTTGCCCTAACGGCGAGTGATGCTCGGGCTGATTTGATCGTCACTAATGGCGATTTTGAATCCAGCTATGTCGACATCCAAAATGTGCCGCAATGGTTTGATCAGACCGCCGCGCCTTTTTTTGAGGAATGGATCAATTCCTCGGTATCTATCCTGTCGGATAATACAACGGGCTATACCGCTTCTCAGCATTTGGCAATGGGGCCCGGAGGGTTGGTTTATCAATCGCTTGGCGCCAAGACGGCCGGGCAATCGTTGATCAATTGGAGTTTTTTCCAGGGGCGTTTTTCCGACAACGTTAGCTCCACCGGCTTTGCGGTCACGTTCTATGCGGGGGCTTTCGCGGGGGCCGATGACGTCGATATCACCGGCGTGACGCAGATCGGCAGCACGGCTTCGCTCGCAGCCCTCAGTGCGGATGTGAATGGCCGAATCAATTCCGGATCCGTCAACATTTCCGGCGTTGCCGACGGCACGGAAATCTGGCTGCGGATCGTTTCGACGACGGAAGGAGGCTACGCACCTATCGACAATATCAGCGTCAGCGTGTCGTCCATACCCGAGCCATCGACTATCATACTATTATCGTTTAGCCTTCTGGGGTTGCTGGCTTATGCTTGGCGCAAGCGATAAGAAATGCCGATGTGGTTTGCTGGCATATAAGGCCAGAAACACGACCGGCACGAAGATGTGATGAATGTTATTTTCACGACGTTGCACCTTTGCGTGGGCGTTGTTTTGCCTTACGCAAAGGTGTAACACATTTCCCTGGTTCAGCTCGTACTCGCAAGTGGGACGGCCGTTCCGCTTTCTATCCCGTTGTTGTCATGATCGTTCAAGGAGTTGTTGATGCGTTGTCGAGGGCCAATTGCGTGGTTTGCGTTAGCCTGGAGCGGACTGATTTTCAGCAGTACGACAGAGGCAGCCGTACCAACAGATTTCGCCAACTCGGTGGTATTACACCCGGAGACTTTTCGTCACCATATCGATTCTTGCAACCAGTCGGACGACGAGTTGTACAAGCAGCACATACCCAACGCCGCCGCGTGGCAGTTCCTCGAAAATAACATTCCATTATTTGAATGCCCCGATAAGGAATTCGAATCGACCTACTATTTCCGGTGGTGGACCTATCGGAAGCACATCAAACAAACGCCCGACGGTTTCGTCGTTACGGAATTCTTGCCGCCGGTGAATTGGGCAGGTAAATATAATACCATCAACTGCGCGGCGGGCCACCATTTCTACGAGGGCCGCTGGCTTCACGATCAAAAGATTCTCAACGATTATGCGGTGTTCTGGTTTCGCCATGGCGGCGGGCCTCGCGTCTATAGTTTTTGGGCCGCCGACTCGATCTGGGCCCGTTTTATGGTCAATCAAGACAGCCGACTCGCCAAGGATCTCTTGCCCGACTTGGTCCGCAACTACCAGGCGTGGGAGAGTGACCATCGTGATGCCAACGGCCTTTTCTGGCAACACGACGGCAATGACGGCATGGAGGTCTCGATTGGCGGCACTGGATGCCGAGCGACGATCAACAGTTACATGTACGGCGATGCGCTGGCCATCGCCAAGATCGCCGAACTGGCCGGCCAAAATGATGTGGTCAAGACATACCGGGAGAAGGCGGCCCGAATCAAGCAACTTGTCGAGGAGAAGTTATGGGACAAAGAGGCTCAGTTCTTCAAAGTCCTGCCGCGCGGTGAGCAACCGAAGTTGGCCGATGTGCGTGAACTGCACGGCTATACACCCTGGTATTTCAATCTGCCCGATGCCGACAAGTCGGCTGCTTGGCACCAACTGATAGATCCCAAGGGCTTCTATGCACCGTTCGGTCCCACGACGGCCGAACAACGCCATCCAAAATTCCAGGTTTCTTACTCCGGTCATGAATGTCAATGGAACGGTCCGAGTTGGCCCTACTCCACGGCGGTCACGCTGGTCGGTATGGCGAACCTATTGAACAACTATCAACAGGACGTTGTGAGCCGGAAGGACTATTTCGACGTTTTGAAGATTTATGCGAAATCGCATCATTTGCCCCGCGCGGATGGAAAGGCAGTGCCTTGGATCGACGAAAATATCAATCCGTACACCGGCGACTGGATCGCGCGAACACGATTGAAAAGTAATAATGAACGGGGCAAAGACTACAACCATAGCAGCTATTGCGATCTGATCATCACGGGTTTAGTGGGTTTGCGTCCGCGGGCGGACGAGACGGTAGAAGTCAATCCACTGCTGCCTGACGGCATGTGGGATTGGTTTTGTTTGGACAATATTTCGTATCACGGCCACATCCTAACCATCTTGTATGACCGGACAGGCGAGCGTTACAAGAAGGGCAAGGGGTTGCACGTGTTTGCCGATGGCAAGCACATCGCAGGCAGCGAGTCGTTGCAATGTGTAAAAGGATTGTTTCCCGGTGGTGATGCGCAAAAATAGTGAGACTGTGCTCGACAGCAATGTCGAGCCGGATAGCGGCCTCCAAAAACTTGGGCCAAGGTAAAAACGGTGATGAGAAGAAACCTTTCCGTGCGAACCACTCGCGCTTTTACGTTAGTCGAGCTTTTGGTCGTCATCACGATCATCGGCATCTTGATTTCGTTGCTGCTGCCGGCGGTGCAATCGGCGCGAGAAGCCGCGCGAAAGATGCAGTGCGGCAACAACCTTAAGCAATTTGGGTTAGCGGCTCACAACCATTTGTCCGCCCAGGGCATGTTCCCTAGCGGCGGTGATCGACACTGGGTGCCACGCACTATGGTGGGCGGTGTGCCGGCAATCGCTCCAAAACAAGCATACGGATGGTGTTACCAAATCCTCCCGTACATCGAGCAGGCGTCGCTCTGGGCCAACGAAGATTCAACGATTGTCTGTAGTTCGCCGATCCCCAGCATTAACTGCCCAACCCGGCGGCGGGCGACCATATTCAGTACCGGGGCCTTGATGGACTACGGAGGAAATGGCGGGCATACCAATGAAGAAGACCAGCATGGGACCGGAGCTATGATCTATCTCCGAGGTTTGAATGCCGCGGAGTTCCGCGATGGATTGAGCAACACGCTATTGATCGGGGAAAAATACGTTTCCACGGACTGGTACACCGGTGGAACGTGGGGCGATAACCTAGGGTATTTCTGCGGAATGGGTTGGGACAGTGTGCGGTTCAGCAAACAACACCCAAAACAAGACACGAGTGGTCCTGAAGAAGAATCGTACGATTACTTTGGTTCTGCCCATGCCGCAGGGTTCAATGCCGTCATGTGCGACGGCTCGTTTCATACGATCAGCTACACAATCGACTCGGATGTGTTAACACGTCTGGCGAGACGCGAAGACGGCGAAATCATTGATGGATCCAAGTTTTAAGCCACTGTTTATGTCTACATTCCAGCATCCTACGAACATGCATATCCGAACACTTGCCTGTCTTCTGGTCATGCTCATGGTCATCGGATGCCGGCAGCGCGTCACCGTCAATGATGGGCCTGACGGCGTAGGGAACCTGCGACGCGTCGTCATTTCCTACCACGAAACCACGGCGGAGCGCGGTCGGCCGCCGCAAAGCATCGACGACATAACCCCAAGCTTAAAAAAACGCGGCGACCCAAAGACACTGTTGCAATCTCCGCGCGATGGCCGGCCTTATGTCATTGTATGGGGAATCGACTACCGGAAAATGGCCGATCTGAATCCGAAGGCCGGCAAACTGCCCATCATTGCGTATGAGGAGAAAGGTAAAGATGGCAAGCAACAGGTCATCGATATGGGCATGACGGTGAAAGAATACACTGTCGATGAGTTTAAAAAATTGAAGCATCCCGGCCGTGGGCTGCCATCATTCTCGGACCGGAATGGTTTTACAAAGAAGTAATCGTGGAAAAGAGAGTACGATAAAAATACCCCGCAAACCCTGTAACCCATGTAAAAGGAGAGTTACGTTGAGTGCATTAAACTGTGTGAAAGTGTTTATGAACCGACGCGCATTTTGGCCGACATTGGTTTTAGCAATTGCCGCGGTCAATTCAAAGGCTGGCGCGGCCGAGGTGCCGAAGCAGGCTATTGCGGCCTGGAAGCCTGGCACACCTGTGGTCACCTATTGGGCTGGTCCCGCACTGACCGACGCCGTCGCCAAGCAGATGGCTGACGGAGGGTTCAACCTTGTCTGGTGTAGCTCGGAACAGGAAATGAACATCGCACAGCAACACGGATTGCGGGCACAATTCCGCCACGGGTGGATCTCGCCCGCAGCATTGAACACCCCGGCGGAGCGTAAGCAACTTGACGCCTTGGTGGAACGAGTTCATACACACCCGGCGCTGTATAGTTACTTTATTCGGGATGAGCCAAGCAGCGGACATTTTGCCGATCTCGGCCGCCTTATCGCCCATCTGCGCGAACTTGATCCAAAGCATCCGGCATATATCAATCTGTACCCCATCTATGCAAAGAACGTGGAGCTTGGCACCAAGGGTGATGCTGTCACCGCATACCGGGAACACCTTCAGCAATATCTCGACGTCGTGAAGCCGTCATTTCTGAGCTACGACCATTACCAGTTTGCCGCAGCAGGCGACGGGGACCTATACTTCCTCAACCTAGCGATGATTCGACAGGCCGCGCAACAGGCAGGCATCCCCTTCCTGAATATCGTTCAGGCTGCATCGTGGAAGTGGGACCCGGAGATGCGAGTGCCCACCGGCGATGAGATGCGATACCTCGTTTATACCACGTTGGCCTACGGGGCTCAGGGTATTTCTTATTACATCTACTGCTGCCCGGGCCATACGGGAGGTATCGCCCTGCCCGATGGCACGCCTACGCCAATCTACCATGCGCTGAAGTCGCTCAATCGCGAGTTTGTGGCGATTGCCTCGGAACTTCAGCCGCTCGGCTCGCTGGGGATATATCACGCTGGAATGACGCCGCCTGGAACAATTCCATTGCCGAAGGATGCTTCCTTCCGCCTTGATCCGCCCGTAGCGCCCATGCCCTGCGAGTATCTAACGTCAGGAAAAATTCCGAGCTCGAATAACGGTAGGATCATGAAACCGGGAAAAGGAATGCTTTTAGGTTTCTTTGGACCAACCGGCAATGCCGATGCGTCTGTCAATCCAACACACGTGCTTGTGGTCAATCTGGACTATAAGGCAGAAAATGTCACAACCGTGATCGGGCCGGGAAATCTGGAGGTCTTCGATGCCACCACTCACACATGGTCGCCCGTTGCTGCGAATCAGGCCAAGCTTCAATTACCGCCAGGTGGCGGCAAACTGGTGCGAACACAGACATCACAGAATAGACCTGCCAAGTAAGTCTGCCCACGGACTACGAAGAATCACTGCTGGTATTACTAACCCTAAAGATCATGTTTTTCGTTCAGCAATGGCAATCGGATGGGCTGGTGAAGTCTGGCCGACTCGATTGCGGCAAAGACGATCTCATGGGTCTTGATGGCGCTCTCCAAATCGCAGTGCGAGGCGCGATTGTTGCGCAGACAGTCTATGAAATGGTCGATTTCTGCTTGGAACGGATGGTGCGACACATCGTTGGAATCGGGCGAAATGGCGGATAACTCTGTCCAATCCGAATTTCCGTGGGACCAAATGCGATTATCCAATACGGTGCCGGCCGTTCCGAAGATGCGGATGGGAAAGCGATAGGGCATGATGCACTCGGCATTGACGGATACTTTTCCAATCGCGCCGTTGTCGAAAGTGACCAAAGCCACCTCAAGACCATCGTATTCCATCGGCGGTGCATTTTCAATCCAACATTTCGAGCGAAAATCATATTCACGCGTTTGCCCCTTACGGCGTCCGCCGCTGACGGCGAATACTTCGACGGGAGTGGCTGCCTCGAACTCGCCGGCAGCCGCAAACCATCGCAAGGCGTCAATGGCATGGCAACCGCCGACGAGAGATGCGCTGACCCCTTGTTTCAGCGTGCGCGCATCGTTCCAGCCCGACCACCAACTGCCGTTGTAACTCAGATAGTCGGTCTCGACGTAATATGGCTGCCCCAGGGCATTGTCGGCAATCATCGCCTTCAGCGTTTGGAACAGCGGGTTCCATCGCAGTACAAAGCTGACCACCGTTTTAACGCCTGCTTGACGGACGGCGTCGCGCATCTGCCGAAGCTCATCCAAGCTGATGCCGACAGGCTTCTCGATAATCATGTGTTTGCCGGCTCTTGCAGCAGCCAAGACGCATTGGCAATGAACATGTTGCGGCGTGCAAATCGATACAACATCAACGCCCGGATGCTTAAGTGCCTGGTCCAGATCGTCGTAGATCGCCACGTCCTTCAAACCGGCTTCAGCAACTCGTTTTCGGGCCACCTCTGCCTGCCGATCGCAAACGGCAACAACCGCCGCATGGGGATTGTTGAGATAGGCGGCAATATGCTGTGTCGACACCCAACCGGCTCCAACTACCAGCACTCCGTATTTGTCACCGTTCATATGTTATGATCTCCGAGAAAATATACAACATTACCGCGCACCAGCCGATATGCCAACACTCTCGAACATGGCATGGAGATTGGCTTCCGGCGTTTCAACAGCTAATGTGCAGCCCGAGCTAAGTACAAATCGCGTATGTCCAGCTTTATGAATGTCACTAAGGAGTTTATTCGTCACCGTGTGCACCTGCTCCGGGTTGCCCTGTGCCAATACAGACACAGGATCAACGTTGCCCCAAATCGCGATCTCGGGGCCGACAGCACGGCTTGCATCCGCGGCAGCCACTCGGTAATCAAGTTCGAGAACGTCAGCCCCGGATTGGGCCATTTCGGGCAGCAGCGGAGTCGCATTGCCGCAGATATGCAACGATATCGGGTTGGTGCATTTCGACTTCAACGATTCGATGACGCGCCGTTCATACGGCAGTGCGACCTCGCGGTACAGCCTCGGGCCGATCAGGCCCGCAGGCGAATCGCCGCCGCTGAGCATGTCGGCGCCGTTCTCGGCCAGGGCCAACGCATAGGCCGTAGCATACTCGGCGCATTTTTCCATCAGGGCATCGACCAGGGAGCGGTCGTCCATGATCTGCGTCATGACCTGTTGGATGCCCAGCATCGCGCAGGCCAGCGAGAAGGGATACTGGTCGAAACATGCGGCCACAAACACGTCATTCCCCAACGCCTCGCGAATCCGTCGCAGTGCCTCCAGCATGATCGGCCATCGGCCTTGCGAAGTGGGATCGGGCGGCGGAATGCGATCGATATCAGCCGATGTACGCACGCATGGACCACCAATGCCCGCCATCGGTTGGTTTCCCGAGGGAAAGTCCACCGAAGCGCCCATGGCTTGCGCGGTAACCCACGTGTCGGCGGAAAGCCAGACGGCGTCAGGGCGAAACACCTCGTAATATCGCAGTACGCAATCCGCCAGTATGCGCGGGTTAAGCGTGTAATCGCGCAACGAAACGCCTGACAAGTGAGCGCAATAATGCACGGCCAGCGGGCCGCAGGCGATTCGGGGATTCGGCAGTCCACGAATGGCGCGGCTTACAAGTTCTCGGGAAGACATCGTTGTCGGCGCGACGGCTAAGTCAGTCATTTTTTGCGCTGTAGGGTTTTCGATACACACGAGCAATTGAATCGTGCCGTTCCTTATACCTGTTTCGTCGAACCCGGCATGGCGATCGGATACAAGCCATTCTTATCGGGCATAACCGGCGGAGCAGCGTCGAACGCATAGCGTGCGGGAGCCAAACTCAGCGGCGATTTCATGGCGTCTTGGTAGGAAATGGTGCTTCCGCTGTAACATGCCATGCGACCAAGCACCGCCAACATGGTGCTGGTTGCCATGTAGTCGCCGTTGTTGAGGGCTTTTCCGGCACGAATCGCGGCAAATAGTTCCTGATGTTCTACATCATGCATGGACGGTTTCGGGCCATCATAGCGCCACGGCTTTTCACCGTTAATGCTGTGCAGCATCGGATAAGCGCATCCTTTCGTGCCGATGATATGATCCGAGACGTCGCTGAAACAGCCGTTTTGTTGGCGGACATAGGCAAACATCTTCGCCCCGTTGTCATACTCATAAACAATGGCGTGATGGTCGTAGACATCGCCGAATTCGCTTGCGACGCGAACCTGACGCCCTCCAAGTCCCCATGCGCGTATCGGCGGTTTGTCGCCGAATGCCCAGGAGCCTTTGTCTAGGCTGTGAACCAATGTCAAGCCCGGCAGATCACCGGAAAGCCAAGTGAAGTTGTACCAGTTTCGCAGTTGGTACTCCATTTCGGTGTATTGAGGTTTTCGTGGCCTTGTCCAACTGAATTCAGTAATATAGTTGGTGTGGACAGCCAGCACTTCGCCGATAGCTCCGTCATGCACTCGTTTCATGGTCTCACGCGCGCCGTGGTTGTAACGCCAGCAAAGGCCCGACACAACGCTTAGATTCTTCCGGCGTGCAATTGCACAAGCCTCGGCCACCATTCTGACGCCGACCGGGTCAACGGCGTGCGGCTTCTCCACGAAAACATGCTTGCCGGCCTCGACGGCGGCTTTCATGTGAATTGCATGGAAATGCGAGGGCGTGGCCAGCAGCACCACATCGACGCTGTCGATCAAACGCCGATAGGCATCCAAACCGCTGAATTGGCGATCCACGGGAACGTCAACCTGTGGCCCTTTGATATTCTTCAGCTGTGCAAGGCACGGACCAATGGCATCGGGGAAGGCGTCGGCCAACGCAACGATCTTCGCATTGGGATCGGCGTTGAGCGCGTTCACGGCCGCGCCCGTTCCGCGTGAACCGCAGCCCACCAAGCCGACGCGCAATAGGTCGCTGCCCGCGGCATGCGCACTACGGGCAAGCGGCAGCGCGGCGGCAATTGCCATCGCAGCATTGGCTTTCAGAAACGAACGGCGTGATGAATGAAGGTCTGGCATTGTATTCCCTTTCAATCAATGGGATGGCGGGACAGCGATGGTTGCCGAACCGGTTGAATCGCTGTTTGTCTGTTGGTAGGCTTGACATTGTTGTTGAACTATTTCGTCCGGCAGCTTATTGCCGCGCTGGAGCCATAGTCGATATTGAAGCTTCAATGGTTGGCCCTTTTTCAACACGTAGCGAGTTGTGGCCGTGGGAAATGTCGGCTGAAACCAGGGGAGCCCCGGATACTCGATCCACTGGCCTGGATATTCGGGATTGTTGGGGTGCTGAAACACGGCCAGGGACGACGTCCGGCCTTTATCGCCCCAGATGCCGCCGGCATAACCCCAGGAGGACCGATTTTTGGCGTCCGCAGGGTCGGTGTGCGTCGAAATCTTCAAATCCTTGACCGGCGATAAACGGAGATTCAAGCCGCCGTAGTGTAAAGTTCCTCGTCGTGCCAGTGCTACGTCATTGTCCATAGCTTGGAAGTTCAGCATCAAGTCGATGAATTGCCCATGATCGTTGCTGCGCCACGCGCGAATCGTAGCGGTTTCGAGAACGATAGGCGTTTGATCTTGCCATTTCCATACATTCTCCGCTTTGATTTCGGACCACGCCTCCGTGGAATGCAACTCGATTCGCCCCGTGGGACGCGCCATGACATTCTGCAATCCATGTAGATCGCCTCGCTGTCCGCGATAATCGACCTCGGGCCAAGCCCAATAAATGCCGCGATGATGCGGGTGATCTTTCGACCAATCGGCAGTCAACACATCTCCATCCAGTCCAAATAAAGGGTGAATGTAGTCGCTGCGCGGCTGGGCATACTTGCGGTTCTCCGGCTGAACACGATCCAAAAATCCTTTCGGCGGCTGCACGGCACGATAGTTGTAACGCAGCACGGGCCGCTTGCCTTCCAGAATGTCGATCTGGCCGGAAATTGGATCCTGAACGGCATGCAAAGCCGCAGAGGCGGCAGAATCTGCTGCGTAGGTCCAAAAACTTCCCAGCGTTAAGGCAATACCGGCCATCCATACATAGAACGCTCTATAAATGTAACGGAACGAGCAATGAGCCATCGTGGATTTCTCCAAAAATATGATTCTTCTCCACTTCAAATGATGATTATAGGAGATCTCGATCCTTGTGGCATTCAGTATTGTATTGAAGTACAATATCAAACAGGGCGTTGTTGATCCAACCGTCGCACATCATATGGCCAAAACACACCTGCCGCCGGTTCTCATCAATCCATCGGACGAACGGAAGATATTAGACTTCCGTCCGCTGGGTTTTCGCGATGTCGTTATCTTGGGCCGCTATCGTTACACGGCCGTGCATCCTGCCTTGGAAGATCATTCGCACGGCAACATGATGGAAATTTGTTACTTGGAGCAAGGGGAGCAAACCTATTTTGTCGGTGAAGAACGATTCGACCTGAAGGGCGGTGATGTTTTCGTCACGTACCCAGGCGAAAAGCACGGTACTGGCTCATCACCGGAAGGCAAAGGCGTTTTATATTGGATGTTGCTAAACATGCCCAACGCCAAGCAGCGGTTTCTTTCGCTTGATTCAGCAGCGGGGCAACAACTGACGAATTCGCTTTTAGAAATGCCCGCGCGGTGTTTTAAGGCAAGCGATAACATCGGAAGAACGCTCCGCCATGTTTTCGCCGTTTACGACCGCAACGACAATCCTTTACGCAAAATTGAATTGCAAAATCTGCTCTTGCGTCTTCTGCTAGATGTAATCGAGGCATCCCATAAGTCGCAGCACGTTGTTACGCCGGTTATCCTCAAAGTACAGGAATATGTTAATCGGAATATCGACAGCGTTTTTACGGTACGACAACTCGCACGGTTGGCGGGCTTGTCCGAAACCAGGTTCAAATCGCGTTTCAAGGCAGAGACCGGCATCCCACCGGCCGATTATGTGATGCGAAAGAAGATCGACCGCGCTCAACTCCTCTTCCAGTCGGAAAACGTCTCTGTCACTCAAGTAGCCATGCGTTTGGGATTCTCGACAAGCCATTACTTTGCCACCGTCTTTCGCCGCTACACCGGCCAAACGCCCAGCCAATTTCGCAGGCTTTGGTCATCGCGATAATGAGTTGGGAGATTTGCTCCGGCGCTCGAGGATACACTCGCTTGCGGGGTTTCCTTCCCGACCTACATTCGCCGCCGCATCCGGCAAACGTCCGTGGACATCCGACGGGCCGACGTGATTTGATTACCTTCCCCATAAGGGCGGTGCCGTGACCTTTCAGGCGAGTCTTCTAATCCTGCGCGTCAACCGGACCTAACCTACAGTCCGCAAACACTTTGCGAACAGTTTTGCGCGATGGTCCTTCGATTGTCCAATTTTTATGTGTCACAATCCGGCCAATCCTGTTTACTATTGGTAGAGGATCGTAGCGTCCAAGGAGTGTGATGATGTTCGGCAGCGAATCCAAGGATCATGGCGCCAAATTCGTGCAGCTATTGGCTGCGCATGAGCGCCGCCTGGGGAGCTTCGTATTGGCATTGGTGCCGAATTGGAACGACGCCGAAGACATTATCCAGACAACGAAACTTCGGCTCTGGGAACAATTCGAAACCTACGATCCAGACAAGGATTTTGGCGTCTGGGCATGTGTGATCGCTCGCTATGAGGTGTTGGCCTTTCGCACTCGCTTAGCCCGATCTCGCGTCCAATTCAGTCAGGAACTTGTCGAGAGCATGTCCGAAGAATTAACACAGACCGCCGCCGAAGCAGATACGCGGTCGGTTTTCGTCGAGGGATGCTTGAAAAAGCTTACCCAGTGGCAACGGAATCTATTGTGGCATTGCTGCATCGCGGGCTATTCCTCCCAAAAAGTTGCCTCCCTGGTTGGTCGTAAATCCGAGGCGATTCGTCAAGCAATGCTGCGAGTGCGTCGAAAACTGTATCACTGCATCGAGGATGCTCGGCAGAAGGAGGTGGAGAAATCATGACATCTCTGCTTCCCGACAATTTGCTCGACGAGCTCAATGATCTGACGTTTGCCTGTCTCAGCGGCGAGGCTGGCCCCGAGGATATCGAACATCTCAACAAATTGCTTCTCAATAGCGAGCCGGCCCGCCGCGTCTACGCACATACCATTCGTGATAGCTTCATTTTGCGCCAATGGGCGGCCGCGACGGAACTGCATACGAGAGAAATGCTCGGTGATGATGATTCGGACGCGGCATTCCTGCGATTAGCGATTGCAGATGCGGATCTAATCGCCACCGCGTCTTCCAGCAATAGCCGTGTAGATGATCCACATACTGCCGCTCCCATCGCCGCCGTTCCTGTTCCCGGTTTTTTCAGCACCGCCTACCACGGCACCATCGGTTTCTTCTCGCAGGAATTGCCGTTCTCACTGCTTATTGCAACGGTGTTGACGAGCCTTGGGCTCTGGGCCGCTTCGATGGTCTATGTATCTGGCCCGGACGAGATTGCCAGGGATTCATCTTCTTTGCCATCAAAAGCAACTTTCGATCCGACTTTGAAAGTCGTTGGCAAGATCACCGGCATGGTCGATTGCAAGTGGGCTGATCCGAAAACAGAAACCTTTAACGGTGCTAATGTTCTGCTCGGTCGCAAATACGCCTTGGCCTCCGGCCTGATGGAAATCACCTACGACACGGGTGCGAAGGTCATCCTACAAGGCCCGGTGACCTATGAAATCGATTCGGCCACCGGCGGGTACTTGTCGGATGGCAAGTTGACGGCGAGGCTGCAAAAAGATTTAGTCTCCTATCCCCAATCTCGAGTCTCTAAGCCCTTATTTGTTGTCCGCACTCGCACTGCAAGCGTCACTGATTTGGGAACGGAGTTCGGGGTACGAGTGTCCGACCAAGATTTGACGCAAGTATATGTCTTTGCCGGTGTGGTGCTGGTTGAGGACGGTAAACGCAATGTTAGTCGCCTAAAAGCCCAGGAGTCCATACAAGTCACGACCAGTGGATTCCAATCTGCGGAGCCGAACAGTATTGCAAAACACTTCGTCCGCGTACTCCCTGCGTCAACCATGACCGATGGTAGCTTCAGCGATCATCTTAGTGGAATGGCATCCTCGCATTGGATTAATCCGCAAGTAGCGGATTATACGAAGTACTACGCCGCATTCACGGGCCACGACAATTCCGATCGTGTGTATCTTCTCACTACGGCCCGTCACAACTACGGCATGTGCGACTTCGTGGCCACGGTTAAGATCACGAATGCTTTTGGCGCAAGTGGTAGCGCATTCTTCGGCCTCGGCGATGGCCAGTCGAGCGATTATTTCAGTGAGCCGGGAAAAAATCCGCCCTTTGCATATCTGGCGTATTGGGGGGAGGGTTGGTGTGCTGAAGGCGCCACCGTCCGGTGCAGTGCCGACCGACGCACGCCGCACGTCCTCCCATCATTCCGCTCTCAAGCAGCGGAAACCACGATCACTGCAAAAATTGTTTGGATGCCGGCCACGACCACCGCCGTTTTTAGCGTCGACGTCAATAACGATGGCCGTTACGACACCAGCGTCACGGTGTCCTGTCCCGATTTTGCATCATCGGAAAGTTGTGGAAGATTGTTTATCGGCGGAACCAATGGGGTTCGTTTTAGCGATTTCCGTGTTGACGTTGCGTCGCCACGACGATCCGATGGCAATTCAAAACCGAGCGACGGCGGCATCACCGTTCCTGTAAGGGGCAATAGGGACGCTCACATGTCGGACCGCACAAGATGAGTGGAGAAAGGAGGAACAAACGTGAGTGGTCCTTAGGTTCGTCCGCTTGAGCGTTATAGAAGCGTAGTGGCGTGGATTCTGCCCGTGATAAATGCTGTAGCGCGGGTTTGTCGTGCCAGCTTGGGCAGAGAGGAAAGCGTGTAAAAACAATTCGGTAGTTCTAACAATTTCAAGGGAGACGGTACGATGCGATGGCAAGTGATTTTGATGAGTTTTGTAATTGGTGCGGCTTTGACGATTCCGTGTTCGGCCGATCTAATCACCAATGGCGATTTTGAGATTTACGACACTAATAATGCATTCGATTGGGGCATCACCAAATTGGCATTGACGGATGTCGGTGATGGAACTTATACGTCAACGACTGCGCTACCTGGATGGACTGTTACCCGCAACGGTGACAGCGGCTTTGCATGGCTAACCAGCAACGTCAAATACAGCGGGGCTTTGGCGTTAAACTTCGACGATTGCGTGGGCCGGGAACGCATCTTCCAGAGCTTTGCGGTCGCCGCTGGAACAACATACTCCGTCAGCTACTATGAGAAGTATCGCGACACCAGTGGGCAAACGCTCCAAGCCATCATCAGCGCAGCTTCGGGCACGCTGATCTTGGGAATGTCAACGCTCAGCACGCCGACGGGATCGGGCTCGGCAACCTTGACCCAAACGACTTTAGGCACAAGCGATGCCTTTGCAAACTACACCTTCACCTTTACCCCCAGTGAAAGCACCGTGGCTACGTTGACGTTCCAGAGTGATAATGTCACTTGGGGCGCTGGTGGCACAGTTCTTGACAATGTCGGTGTTATGTCAATACCCGAGCCATGTACGCTAATGCTGCTCGCTACTGGACTACTTGGCTTGCTGGCCTATGCGTGGCGGACGCAGAAGTAAATATATCGGATATTGGATGGTGGATGGTGGATGCCCGCAATACGTTGCATCCCCATCCTCCCGTCCTTAATTCGCAAGGGGAGATGTTGTATGTCTTCAAATCCACCCTCTAAAATCCACCATCTAAAATCTAGGGCATTTATCTCTGTAGGGGCCGTGTGTCAACGGCTGACTGGCTATTTTTTTGTGC
>CAYWGR010000054.1:26240-30967 GCA_964458015.1 uncultured Planctomycetaceae bacterium | reverse complement strand
GCTTTGAAGTCGGCCGGTTGGCCTGGGATCGGCGATTATCGAATTCTGGCCGGGCTGGTGGTTCTGGCCATGATAAGTCTTTACGTTGTCTTTCGTTAGTTATCTGGAATTCACACTCCAAGGAGAATTATCGCATGAACACTAATATCCTCCGTGTTACGGTCGTTGCGACGATGTTGCTGTTGTTTGGAGCCGTTCAACTTTCGGCCGAGGAAAAGCCACAGGCCTCTCTTAAAACGGATGCCGCGGCCTTGAACCGCTGGCAGGACATGCGTTTCGGCATGTTCATCCACTGGGGGCCGGTCAGCCTGACGGGCCAGGAGATCGGCTGGACTCGCGGCGAGCCGACGCCGGCCGAGGAATACGATAATCTCTATAAGAAATTCAATCCGACGAAATTCGATGCCGACCGTTGGGTAGCCATCGCTAAAGCCGCCGGTATGAAGTACATCGTGCTTACAACCAAGCACCACGATGGTTTTTGCCTGTGGAATTCAGGATTGACCGATTACAACATCACGAAAAGCCCTTTCCAGCGCGACGTTGTGAAGGAGTTGGCCGAGGCTTGCAAGAAACAAGGCATGGCTTTCGGCACGTACTACTCGATCTGCGATTGGCGTCATCCCGACTATCCTCTCGGCAGTCCGTCGGGCAAGACGGCAAAGCCTGCTCCGAACATGGACCGATATGTGCAATATCTGAAAGGCCAGCTCAAGGAACTGTTGACCAATTACGGTCCTCTCACCCTTATGTGGTTTGACGGGGAGTGGGAAACACCTTGGACGCACGAGCGCGGCAAAGACCTTGCCGCTTTCCTCTATGGTCTTCAGCCGAGCCTCATTGTCAACAATCGGGTTGGCAAGAATCGTGAAGGTATGGCGGGTACCAGCGTGGGCGATGAAATTCTTGGCGATTACGATACGCCCGAGCAGACCATCGGCGGTTTTAACATGACCCGCCCCTGGGAGTCTTGCATGACGATCTGCAACCAGTGGTCATGGAAGCCCGATGACAAGATGAAGACGCTGCCGGAGTGTCTTCAGACGCTCATTCGCACGGTAGGCGGCGACGGCAATCTGTTGTTCAACGTAGGCCCGATGCCGACCGGTGAAATCGAGGCACGCCAGATCGAACGTTTGAAGGAAATGGGCGCGTGGCTGGCAAAATACGGCGAGAGCATCTATGCGACGCGCGGCGGCCCCTTCAAACCGGCCAAGCATGTCGTTTCCACACGAAAAGACAACACGATCTATCTGCATATTCTCGCCTGGCCCAAAGAAACCCTAACGCTTCCGGCCCTTTCCGCGAAGATCGTGGGGAGCAGCCTTCTTACCGGCGGGCAAGTTCGTGTTGTGCAGACAGATGCAGGCGTTCAAATTGCCGTGGCAAAGTCGGATCGACAGGAAATCGACACCATCGTCGTTCTACAGCTTGACAAGCCGGCAATGGACATCGCGCCGATCGCGGTGACCGATGTCGGCCAAGCACGGACGAAAAGCAAACCGGCCAAGGCATCCAATGTCGATGAAAATAGTTCTTTCGTGAATGCCGTGAGCAAAAACTGAATTCGATCACACCATTTCAAGGATCGCCATCGTGAGATATTGTCTCGCAACGTTGATTGCCGCAGCGGTTGCCGCCGGTTCGACAAATGCGACGCCGCAACCGCAACGTCACGCTTGGATCACCGGCCTCAAACCGGAAATGGCCGCCTGCTACCGCGATCTGCACGCACGTCCCTGGCCGGCGGTCAATGAAATGATGAAGAAATGCCACATCCAGAACTTCTCGATCCATCAGACGGAAATCGAGGGAAAGCTCTATCTCTTCGCTTATCTGGAATACACAGGCAGCGACTTTGAGTCGGATATGAAGCGCATGGCTGCCGACCCGGACACACAGCGTTGGTGGAAAAAGACGGACCCCTGCCAAATTCCGCTGCCCGAGGCCGCCGCGAAAGGAAAGATCTGGACAGACATGACGGAAGTGTATTATTTGCCGTAAGGGCTGATTCGGGGCCGATCCATTGTTACCTATAGAATAACCGTAGGGCGGTTCGAGCGAAGCGAAGGCCCGCGTTGAATTCTTCGCACTGCACGGCATATAGCCCAACGGGCTTATGGAAGATAGCCCGGGGTTGCCGTGCCGAGCGGCTACCCCAGGGAACGTGGGGGTATCATGAATGAACCCTGCAAGGGTTCCGTAGTATAACAGCGTGCTCCGAAACCCCCGTTGGGGTTTGGCGTTGAAAAAATTCCGGTTCCTAGGGTAGTCGCTGCGCGACAACCCTAGGCTGTCTTGTTCAAGCCCTTCGGGCTATAGAGATAGGCTGTCCCATTTAAGCCCTTCGGGTCACAGTATAGGCTGTCTCATTTAGCCCTTCGGGCTATAGAGATAGGCTGTCTTATTAAAGCCGTTCGGGTTATAGAACAGGTAGTTTTTTCTAAACGAGAACCAAAACGTAAGCGTGGCAATATCCGCGCTATATCAAATTAGAATTCTTCGCAGAATGGCGGGCCATCGCTTCGCTTGACCCGCCCTTCCGAAAACTGATCGGCCGTAAGGGCGGATTCTGCCGTCTTGCACCGTCCAAGGCAGGCAGCTTTCTGCGGCATGGGCGCAAAAAAAAGGCCCCCGGAAAAGCAGTGTCCCAGGGGGGCTAAGGACACAACACTGTTCCGGGAGCGATTGGACGCTCCCCGATCGTGGCCGCCTGTGTTCGAACAGAGGCGGATACTTCGTCGGGCGTCGGTCGATATATCCGAAGCGGGCCGCTTGCATCCGTGCGGGCGACAACGCTTCGCGGTCCGCAGAATTCCTGCCGTCGCGGAAATTCCAAATGCAGACCCCATCCACGTGGATTAATCGCTGTCTGAGGGGGCGAGAATAGGACATTTCCCGATTAGCGTCAAGGCCGAATTTTCGGGAAATGCCAAAAGAAGGCGCGAGAAACGCTAACTCCTACTCCTGGAACGACTTCAACGCTTCTTCCCGCGTGGCGTAAGAGGGCCAGAGAGTTTCGAGCTTAGTGACGCGCAAGACGTCGCCACAGAACGGTTGCAGGCCGCAAACGGCCAACGTGCCGCCCCGCTCATTTAATCGCTTCCACGTGCGCACCATGATCTCGATAAACGTCGAGCCGATGAAATTCGTCTTGGAGAAATCGAGCAAGATGCACGGCGGCTCAACCGTTGCGGCGTGGGTTAGAAGAATTCCCCCCGCCTCGTCCAGGGCGTCGGTATCCAACGAATCGTAACCTTCGCCCAACTCAAAGATCATACATTCCGGTTGTGTTTTATATTGCATCATACTAATGAAGTCTAGGCCGTCGGCTGCAAACAGGCAAGTAGAGACTCCCGTAGATTAGAGGGGGCGAAAATAGATTAAGATGGACAGTTAGGCAATTATCAGACGAGACTTCGGCAATATCTCGACCCCTTCTCTTCCCCCCCAGACAATTTCATGGTACAAGAGGCCTTGTGATTGATCCATCGCCTTCCACACCGCCGAAACGCGTCGCCGAATTGATCCAGACGATCAAGGAGTCGGCCGACAAATTGGCCGTCGATCATACAAGCCGAGGCGACCTGAAAATCTTGAGCCGCACGCTCTTGGAACTGCGGTACGCCTTCAAAGTCTTCTCGCCGTTCCGCCACACGCGGAAAGTCACCGTTTTCGGTTCCGCGCGCACGAAGTCCGACCATCCTGCTTATCAACAAGCCTTAGAATTCGGCCGCCTGATGGCCGAACAGGAATGGTTGGTCGTCACCGGGGCGGCCAGCGGCATCATGGAGGCAGGGCACGCCGGCGCCGGGCGCGACCATTCGATGGGCTTGAACATTCTGCTCCCGTGGGAACAGTCGGCCAATCCGATCATTGCAGGCGACCGCAAGCTCGTCTACATGAAATACTTCTTCACCCGCAAATTGATGTTCGTCAAGGAAAGCGATGCGTTCTGCCTGATGCCCGGCGGATTCGGCACGCTCGACGAGGGGTTGGAAGTGCTTACCTTGTTGCAGACCGGCAAGCACGACATGATGCCGGTTGTTTTGCTCGACGAATCCGGCGGCAGTTATTGGAAAGATTTCGATCAATTCGTGCATCGGCACTTGCTCGATCAGGGCATGATCGACCAAGATGACCTTTCCCTCTATCGGCTTACGGATCGGGCGGAAGAGGCCGTCGAAGAAATCCTGCATTTCTATCGCGTCTATCACAGCATGCGTTATGTACGAAACAATTTGGTGTTTCGCCTGCGCCAGCCGCTTAAGGAAGAGCAACTTGCCACGATCAACGAACGATTTTCGGATATTCTCGTGGAAGGAAAATTCACGGTAGGGCCGCCGCTGCCCGAGGAACACGACGAGACGGATTTGGCAGACTTTCCTCGATTGTTTTTTCATTTCAATCGCCGCAGCTTCGGGCGGTTGCGGCAATTGATCGATTGCCTTAACAAAAGGGATTAGGGATTGGGGATTAGAAAAGAAGCTAGTCCCTAATCCCCAATCCCTAACTCCTGATCCCTCTTCCCTCTTATGTTCTTTGACTGGCGAAAATTCCAGGCGGACAATCTCAACGAGCGGGCGGTCGTGGACCCGCGACGGCGGCTGCGGATTTTCCTCGGATTATTCACCGTGGGTTTGTTCGTGGTCATCGGGCGCATCGTTCAGATGGAAGTAAGCGAAGGCGCTGCGTTTCGTGCCGATGCCCTGCGGCCTGTCGAAAAG
>CAYWGR010000054.1:0-26230 GCA_964458015.1 uncultured Planctomycetaceae bacterium | reverse complement strand
AACTCGCGGACGAATTCTTGCCCGCGATGGCACGGTTTTGGCCGCCGATCAAACGATTCAGGCGTTGGCCCTCTCTTACCGTCGTTTGCAAGATCCGCCCGACCAGCGATGGCTTTATGTCACCGCTCGGCAGCGATTGTCGAAGGCCGATCGTCGCAACGCGGAGAAATTGGCCGCCGCAAAGGCCGACGTGCTGGCCGAACGCGATGCGACGGCCGAACGGTTGGCCAAACTGTGCAAATTATCTCCCCAACAATGGGCCGACCAAACCAGACGGATCCAGAACCGTGTGGAACGCATTGCAGCGAATGCCAACCGCCGCCGTGAATCTCAGACCACTGAAGCGGACGACAAAGAAGAAACTTGGGCGGTGCAGCTTCGCCGTTTGTTGTTCGAGGATCCAGCGCCGCCGCGCATCGTCGTGACCGAAGAATTGACGCATCACGTTGTTGTGGATGAAGTGTCACCGGCCGCGGCGTCCGAGGTTTCCGCCCATCCCGACCAATATCCCGGCGCGAAGATCGTCGAAGTCACTCGCCGGATTTATCCCAAAGGCACATTGGCCGCTCACGTTCTTGGACACCTTGGCCCCGTCACGGCCGAGGAGCTAAAAAATCCTTCGCAAAATGGCGATTATCTGCTCGACGATTGGATCGGGCGGATGGGCGTCGAGCGGCAACAGGAAAACGCACTGCGAGGCAGCCGCGGCGAAGCCGTTGAAAACACGGACCGCAGCGGGCGCGTTCTATCGGCCTATCACATTCAAGAACCACGGCCAGGGCATGACGTGACGCTCACGCTCGATCCTGCATTGCAGCGAACGGCCGAGGAATTGCTTGCCGGAGCTATCGAACGTCGAGCCATCACGGGCGGAACCGCCGAATCGGCCGGCGGCGCGATTGCCGTGATGGATATTCATAGCGGCTCGCTGCTTGCGGCCGCTTCCGCGCCTGTCTTCAATCCGAATATGTTCCCACGCGGAAAAACAGCGGCCATCACCACATTGTTGGCCGACAAAACGCATCCGATGTTCGATCGGGTAAGTCGAATGGCGATCCCGCCCGGCTCGACGTTCAAAACGCTTACGGCCGTCGCATTATTGGAATCGGCGGCCACCGGTCCGGAAGAACCGTTCCATTGCCAAGGCTTTTTACATCAGCCCGACCGCCAACGATGCGAAATCTATGTGCGGCAAGGCATCGGCCATGATGACGTAACGTTGGCCGACGCCTTGTGCGTGAGTTGCAACGTCTATTTCTTTCATTTTGCCGGCCAGATGAGCCCTCGCCCGCTGGTGGATTGGGCCGGCCGGTTCGGCTTCGGTCGTCCGACGGGCATCGACTTGCCGGGCGAAGCGGCCGGTGTGGTTCCCTCGCCGGAAAACATCGCCCGACTCGAAGGTCATGCCTGGCGCACATCCGACACGCAGTCGATGGCCGTCGGCCAAGGTTCGCTGACAGCCACGCCTTTGCAAATTTTGCGCATGACGGCAGCCATCGGCAACGGCGGACGGTTGGTGACGCCGCATGTGACCGAAGAGGTCAGGGATCGGGGGACAGAGACCAGGGAGAGTGGCCGGCAACAAACACTGAGCCTTTCTTCGCGCACACTGGAAACCGTTCGCGAAGGATTGCGTCGTGTAGTTGCCGACGAGAAAGGCACGGGCCGTGGAACGGTTTATCTTGAATCGGTTGCCATTGCCGGGAAGACAGGCACGGCCGAAACGGGCGAAGAACGAGCGAGCCATGCTTGGTTTGCGGGCTACGTGCCCGCCGATGAGCCGCGGTTGGCGTTCGTCGTGGCGTTGGAACACGCCGGCGATGCAGCCACGGCCGCGGGGCCCGTCGCCAAGCGATTAGTGCTGCGCATGGAGCAGTTGGGAATGCTGAAATGATTGACACCGCATCCAACCGCCCATAAAATCGCTTTTCGTAGAGATCACTTCACTTCAACAGCAATACAATCATGCGACACACATTTCTCTTTCTGGGGGGATGGATTATCGTGGCTTCGATGGCAATGCAGGCAAATACCGACGACGCAGTTCCACCCGTGCTTAAAGGCGGTTTTCCATCATTCACTACACCTCTTCCACCGTCGGCCGAAGCTTGGGAGAAACAGAAGCCCGAGCTGCGCCAAAAACTTTGGCGGCTGCTTGGCGATATGCCTCCTTTGTTTCAGCCGAAAGTGACGGTCGACAAGAAAGAAAAACGCGACGGCTTCACTCTCGAACATTTCACATTCGACAACGGCGCGGGCGACACGGTTTATGGCTATTTTCTCGTGCCCGACCACGTAAAAAAGCCTGCCCCCGCGATTCTCTACAATCACTATCACGGTGGCGCGTATCACCAAGGCAAGGAAGAACTGTTCCTCCGCGCCTGGACGGGCATGGGCAACCAAACGCTCGTGACCGGCCCTGAACTAATGCGGGCGGGCTATGTCGTGATGTGCATCGACGCCTATTGCTTCGGCGAACGTCGTTGGCAAGGGCCCGGCGGAAAACAGGAAGAAGGCAATCAGACGGAATGGGCGCTCTCGAAAGTGTTTCTCTGGGAAGGCCGCTCGCTCTGGGGAATGATGGTCCGCGACGATCTTTTGGCACTGAACTATCTCGTCACGCGCCCTGAAGTCGATCCGAAACGCATCGCGGCGATGGGCATGAGCATGGGCTCGACGCGCACGTGGTGGGATACTGCCCTGGATGACCGCATTAAAACCGCCGTTTGCGTCTCCTGCCTCACACGTTATCAAGATTTGGTCCGCGATGGACAAGCCGTCAACGGCCACGGCATTTACTACTTCGTCCCCGGCATTTTACGCGAAAAGATCGACATGGAAAGCGTCGTCGGGCTCATTGCCCCGCGGCCCTTGCTCACCTTGACCGGCGAACGAGATTCAGGCTCGCCGGCCAGCGGCGTCCGCACGATCAACGCTTTCCAAAAGCATCTTTACAAGCTCTACGGCAAGGAAGACAATTTTCGCGGCGTTCTCTATCCGGGCGTAACGCACGAATACACGCCTGCAATGTGGGATGAAACGTTGGCGTGGTTAAAGAAATATCTATAGGATCCGTTGGGATGAGGTTTTCAACGATGGTTGACGCTCAATTATTCCCATTCGTCCTATTCTTCTTATTCTTTATTCTTGTGTTTATTCGGCGAGTGAAAACTTGCCCCAGTTGTGGAGCATCTTTGCCTCTCGCCCAATCACCATTCAAGAAAACAAAGCGACAATGGTGGGAAGGCGGATATATTTGTTCGAAGTGCGGCTGCGAAATTGATATTAAGGGGAAGGTAGTCCAACCGGGAACAAAGCCTTCGTGGAAATTAATTTATACGCATGTCACGCTATTGGTGGTTCTGGCCATTTTCAGCGTTCTTTTTCTGGCACTAATTATTTGGCGTTAATACCATGGCGAAATGTCCCTTCTGCGATCACTTTAATCGAACCGGCGCGGTGCAATGCGAGAAATGCAAAGCGCCCTTGCAAACAAGCATTCCCAGCGGGACGAATGCCGCACAAGCCGAGCTGCCGCCTGCGCCCGAGCCCGGCAGCCTGGAAGCCGACATACTTGCACTTGTGAAGGAACAACATAAGATCCAGGCGATCAAGCTTTATCGTGAAAAAGCAGGCGTGGGTTTAAAAGAGGCCAAAGACTTCGTCGAAGCCTTCGCGGCCAAGCACGGCATCGACCCCGGCCAAAACGTCGGTTGCGGCAGCGTTGTCTTGTTGATGATTACTGCCGGCACGGCAATCGCCAGCGCCGTTTGGACATGCGCCGCATTAGCAAGCTGTTGATGGTTGAAAAAAACGTGTCCGCAATAGGCAGGAGCTAACGGAATAGCCGTGTAGCAATAGGCAGGAGCTAACGGAATAGCGGTGTAGCAATAGCCGGGAGCTAACAGCTCCCGGAATGTGCGTGAATTCACAGTTGGTTTCCGGGAGCTGTTAGCTCCCGGCTATTTTCGTTTGACATCGCAGGCTATTGTTTGACATCACAGACTATTTTCGTTTGGCATCGCAGGCTATTACCGTTTGACATCTATGGCCTGATAGCCAACCAAAACCGCTTACGCAAACTTCACGGAAGCCAACTGCCGCCGCACGCCGCGATGGAAAGTCTCGGCGGAATAGCCCAAGACCAAGGCCAAACCGATTTTGTTTTTCGGCGAAATGCCGTATTTCTGCTTGAAGGGTTTTGCCTGGTTCAATCCTACAGTCGTACCCAACATGCAACTGCTCAGTCCCAGTGATTCGGCAGCCAGCATAGCGTAGGTCGCGGCGATGTGGCAATCGGCCGGGTCGGCCATCGGTCCATGATGGAAAAGCATGGCCGCTGGCGCATCGTAGGTAAAAAAGTCTTGCCCTTCGGCCCTTTTTTCCAAAAGAACCTTAATCAACGGGCGAATGAAATCGCGCATCGCCTCATAGTTTTCCTTACCCAACACGGGACGCATGATCGCCAGTGTGACGGGATGGAAAAACCAAGCCATCCGGCGAAACGCTTCGCAGGCGTCCGCGGCGAATGCTTGAACTCGCTCTCGTTCGTGAAACACAATAACTCCCACATCGCTCGGCGGGATGCCCATCGGGGCGGTCGTGGTCATGGCCAAGATCCGATCAAGCGTTGCGCGGTCGATCTCTCGCTTCGTGAATCGGCGAATGCTTCGCCGAGCATCGAGCAGCCCTTCCAGTTGATCGGCGGTGGCACGATCCGCAACAGGCGGCAACTCGAAAGCATCGTTCGGCGTCATGCCGCGCCCGCTGACGGTGATGCTACTGGTAGGGCAAGCCGCCACGCAATGCCCACAGGCAATGCACCCCATGAAAAAGCCGCCCCCTACTTTGGCTTTGCCATTTTCGAGGATGAACATATCATCCGCGCAGACCTTTGTGCATAGTCCGCAGCCTGTGCATGTTGCCGAATTTATCAGCGGAACACCTTTTTCATGAAGATCGAAACCCATCATTTGGCTCCAACGGAGAGACAGACCACACTTGCAGTAGCACTAGGTTACACATCCTCTCAAAAAAAGAATATCTCCTCCAGAGCAAACGAAAAAATCGTACTGTAAGTGCTTTTCCGGCAGAATGTTACGACAAGAGTTTTCCGGTGCCGGGCGTTGTAGACAAACGCGAAAAATAGTATACTGGAACCTTTCTTATTGATGACGAAACAAAATCGCCACAACTCTTTTCTACAAAAGAAGTTAGGGCGATATTGATTGATTCTGTCTTTCGAAAGGAATCGTAGTGTCGACCGATTCGAATCTTCCGCCAGAACCGCCGGATGCCGAGGAGCCCCAAGCTTCGGGGCCTGCCGTGCCCGGGGGTGAAATTCCATCAGCTCGCAACTTGTTGGACATGCCCATCGAGGAAGAGCTGAAGGGCAGTTATCTGACCTATGCGATGAGCGTGATCGTCAGCCGGGCCTTGCCCGATGCGCGCGACGGTCTGAAGCCTTCGCAACGGCGTATTTTGGTCGCGATGAACGACCTGAACCTCACGCCTGGCGCAGGCCGGGTCAAGTGCGCGAAGATCTCCGGCGATACGAGCGGTAACTACCATCCGCACGGCGAAAGCGTGATTTATCCCACCTTGGTCCGCATGGCCCAAGAATGGAACCTGCGGCATGTGTTGGTTGATAAACAGGGTAACTTCGGCTCCATCGCCGGTCTGCCTCCGGCAGCCATGCGGTATACCGAAGCGCGGATGTCGCCGATTGCCGCCTTGATGATGGAAGACATCAAGCTCGACACCGTCGATTTCATCCCAACTTACGACGAACGGCGGACGGAGCCAACCGTTTTGCCCTCCAAGTTCCCCAACCTTTTGGTCAACGGGGCAAACGGCATTGCGGTGGGCATGGCCACGTCGGTCCCGCCGCACAACCTGGGCGAAATTTGCGACTCTCTGATCCGTGTCATTGAAGATCCGGATGTTTCGATCGACGAGTTGATGGAAATTTGCCCCGGCCCCGATTTTCCCACGGGCGGCGTTATTTGCGGCCGCTCGGGCATTCGCCGCGGCTATCATACCGGGCGCAGCACGATCGTCGTCCGTGCCCGGGCGTTCATCGAGGAACATAACAAGCGCAATCGGATCGTCATTACTGAAATCCCCTTCCAGCAGGCGCGCGACCGCATCGAGGAACGCATCGCCGCGCTGGTGAACGAGGGAAAGATCGCGGGCATTTCCAATCTGCGCAACGAAAGCGACTTGGAAGAGCCTGTCCGGTTGGTGTGCGACCTGAAGCGCGATGCCGATCCGGAAATCGTTCTGAATCAGCTTTACCAGTTTTCGCCGCTCCAAGACAGCTTCTCGCTGATCTTTTTAGCGCTGGTCGACGGCAAGCCTCGCGTGCTTTCGTTCAAGGAATTGTTGCAAGAGTTTTTGCGCCATCGCGAGACGGTCATTCGTCGTCGCACGCAGTTCCTGCTTTCCAGGGCACGGCAGCGCAAGCACACGGTCGAAGGGCTGCTGTTGGCCCATGCCAATATCGACGAAGTCATCCGCGTCATCCGCAGTTCCTCGACGCAAATCGAGGCGAAAGAACGCCTGATGCAGATCCAGACGCCTTCCGCGTTGTTGCGTAGGGCACTGGGCGACGATGGTTTCGCCATCTTCGCGGAAGAGCGAGGGCTGGCCGAGTTTTACACGCTTACGCCTGTCCAGGCCGACGCCATTTTACACATGACGCTTGGCCAATTGGTCAACCTGGAGCAGGAAAAACTGGGCGGCGAGCATCACAAGCTGCTGGAAGAAATCGCCGAATATCGCCGCATTCTCTCGGATCGCCAGAACATCCTGGACATCATTCGGGAAGACTGCCGCGAGCTGAAACGCAAGCACGGCGACGCCCGGCGCACGGAAATCAGCGGCGAAGAGGTGGGCGAGATCGACATGGAAGATCTCATCACCGAAGAAACAATGGTCGTTTCGATCACCAACAACGGCTACATCAAGCGGACCCCGGCATCGGTCTATCGTTCGCAACGCCGCGGCGGCAAGGGCCTTACCGGCGCGAAAACCGAAGACGAAGATCCCGTCCAACACCTTTTCGTCGCCAGCACCCATGCCTATTTGATGTTCTTCACGAGCAAAGGCAAGGTCTATTGGCGCAAGGTCTATGATTTGCCGCAGTTGGCCCGCGACTCGCGCGGCCGAGCCGTGGTGAATCTGCTGAATCTGGCCGAAGGCGAGCAGATTACCGACTGCCGCGCCGTGCGCGATTTCGATCAGCCCGATCATTTCCTCGTCATGGCCACGGCCAACGGTTTGGTAAAGAAAACGCCGTTGAAGGCCTATAGCCGCCCGATGAAGAATGGCATTATCGCGATCAAACTGCGCGAGGGCGATGCCCTGGTGGACGTGGTGGTGGCCAAGTCGGGCGACGAGTTGGTTTTGTCCACGGCCCACGGCATGGCCATTCGTTTCAAGCAATCGGACGCACGGCCCATGGGCCGCAACAGCAGCGGCGTGAAAGGCATCCGTTTGGTGGGCGACGACAAAGTGGTCGGCATGGTCGTTGCCGATCCCGATGCCACGTTGTTGACTGTTTGCGCCAATGGCTACGGTAAGCGGACGCCCTTCGGCCCAAATTCGGAGAGCGGCCCTGAAACCGAATTGCCCGAACAAGTGGAAGGCGAAGAGCACGAGGACGAAGTTTTGGACGTCGAGCCGGAAGAAGCCGGCGGCGAGGAGGTCGAGAGCGAGGAGCACGAAGAGAGTTCGCAGCGCAGCTATCGCACGCAACGCCGCGGCGGCAAGGGCATCCGCGACATTAAGACGACGGATCGCAATGGCCCCGTGATGGGCATCGTCCATGTTTCCGACCAGGACGAGTTGCTTTTGATGACCGCCCACGGCAAGCTTCAGCGCATCGCCGCCAGCGACATCAACATCATCGGCCGCAACACGCAAGGCGTGAAGATCATGACCCTCGACGAGGACGACGCCCTGGTGGCCGTCAAGCGCGTGCCGATGGAAGAGGAGAATGCGAAACCCGAGAGCGAAACATCCGTGGAGAAATAGTCGGCTTTTTCGATGAGAAAACTATCCGGAATTGCTGCCTAGCCCAGAGCTAAGGCTGTTTGCGCAGTTACTTCTCTAAAAGGCGATGAAATGGCGAGAAAAATCTCCGAGGAACGGAAGGCAGCCTATTATATTGGCATTGGGCTTTCGGTTTTGGGATTTCTCTTGTTTTTTTCCACTTGTTTCTTGTCTGTCAACGATCCTCGTTCCGTTGATCCAAGCCGCATGGTTTTTGGCATAGTGTTGGTTTTTGTGGGTTCGATCATTTCAAAAGTTGGCTCGCGTGGCTTGGCTGGTTCGGGAGTCATTTTAGATCCCGATAAGGCAAAAGAGGAACTAGAACCTTATTCGCGCATGGCGGGCGGCATGTTGAAAGATGTGATGGAAGAAGCCGACATCAAGGTCGGCGGCAGTGAGCCCGAAAAGATCATCATGATCAAATGCCGGTCCTGCGGCAAACTGAACAACGAGGATGCGAAGTTCTGCCAGGAATGCGGAACGCAAATGTGAAGGATTATTCTAATCGAACAACGTTTACCGAGGTTCGCGGCACTAGGTAGGTTTTGCGGAAAGTGGGGCATTAGAATACAACCACATCGAGAATGGCAACATTAGAAGAATTGTTATGGCCGTTTACGGCCATTGCCCGCCGTCAGGCGGTAATAGGCCCGGCGTTTACGCCGGGTTGAAAGGGAGGGGCATAAGTTAATTCCTGTGTGTCTATAGGTTTTGTCAGGCCCGTTCACGGGCCTCCTGGTCGACCGGGAGAACAGGATGGGCCGCAATTACTACAGCGAGATCAATCTGCATCTGACATGGCACACCAAGGAGAGCTTGCCGCTCTTAAATCAACAAGTGGAACCAATAGTCCATCGGTATTTAAGACAACGCATTATCAATACGCCAGTCGCATTCGTTCACGAAATCGGCGGCACCGAGACACACGTGCATTTGGCGATAACAATTCCACCTACACTGCAAATCAGCGACTTTGTCGGCCAATTAAAAGGAGCATCCACCCACGAAATCAACGAGCAACTCGGCTTGCGAGGGCAAGTGCTTCAATGGCAAGCAGGGTATGGTGCAGTCAGTTTCGGCACGGGTGATTTGGAATGGGTAAAGGAGTATATTCGCAATCAGCGCAAACATCATGCCACCGGATGTACGCACCATCGTTTAGAGCAAATATCACAGTAATAAATACCCAGGAGCCCCGTAAACGGGGCTGACATTATTGGGGAGTTTTCTTCACCAGTACCCGGCGTAAACGCCGGGCCTATTACCGCCTAACGGCGGACAACGCCCGTAAACGGGCGTACTGAAACCATCGGTTGTCCTGAGTTATTTGAGGGTGTCCCGTAATTGAGCAGTCGTAACCCCTTTTTTCAATGCTGTCCAAACATTCTGGCTGTCGTTTACGTACACCTCGGAAGCTTGCAAACTGGGAATACTACGAGACGCCCTTACGTATTAATCACTTAACACTCATCGAAATTCACATCCTGCAAAAAATACAGGAACCACGCGTATGAAAATTGCCATCGTCGGTACGGGATATGTGGGATTAGTGACGGGCACGTGTTTGGCGGAGACCGGCAACGACGTGACGTGCGTCGATTGCGACAGGAAAAAGATCGACGTGCTGAATCGCGGCCAGATCCCGATCTACGAGCCGGGACTTGCCGAGCTTGTCGCCCGGAACGTGGCCGAGGGAAGGCTTCACTTCACGACCGACTTGGCCGCGGCCGCCAAACAATCCCGTCTTGTCTTCCTGGGCGTGGGCACTCCGCCCGGCAAGGATGGCAAGGCGGATCTTTCGGCCCTGTGGGGCGTCGTCGATCAATTGGCTCCGCATTTGCGCGACGATGCAATCGTGATCTGCAAGAGCACGGTGCCCGTCGGCACGAACGCCAAAACCGCCGCGCGGCTCAAGGAGCTTACCGGCCGCGATATTGATGTGGCCAGCAATCCCGAATTCCTCAAGGAAGGCGTGGCGATCGACGATTTCATGAAGCCCGACCGCGTCGTGGTCGGCGCCCGGCGTCAGGAAGTGATCGACGTACTCCAGGAACTGTATCAGCCGTATTTGCGGACGGACAAGCCGTTTTTGGCTATGTCGCCCGAGAGCGCCGAGATGACCAAATACGCGGCCAACTCGCTCCTTTCAACGAAAATCAGTTTCATCAACGAAATCGCCAACCTTTGCGAACACGCGGGCGCCGACATCAACGACATTCGGCGCGGCATCGGGCACGACAGCCGCATCGGCTTCGCGTTCCTCTTTCCCGGCGCGGGCTATGGCGGAAGCTGTTTCCCCAAAGACGTGCGCGCCTTGGCGGCCTTGGCTCGCGAATACGGCGTCGAGCCTCGCATGTTGAACGCCGTGCATACGGTCAACGAGCATCAAAAAACGGTGCTGATCCAGAAGATCGAGCGGCACTTCGCCGGCAAGCTTTCCGACAAGGCGATTGCCATCTGGGGGCTGGCTTTCAAGCCCGGCACCGACGATATCCGCGAAGCGCCCGCCTTGGTGCTGATCGACCGGCTGCTGGCCGCCAAAGCAACGGTCCGCGTCTTCGATCCAGAGGCGATGCAAAACGTTCGAGCGATTTACGGCGATCGCTTGGTCTACTGCCAGCGGCGTGACGACGCCTTGCGAGGCGTCGATGCCTTGGCCATCTGCACCGAATGGAAGCAATTCGTGCATCCGGATTTCGAGGAGATGCGCCACGTGATGCGGCAACCTGTCATCTTCGACGGCCGCAACCTGTACAATCCCCAGCGGATGCGCGTGGCAGGGTTCACCTACTACAGCATCGGGCGGCCAGATGTGAAATAGATCATCACTTCACCTGCAACATCCGTTGCAGAGCGTCCAGCGCGCCGCGGGCGGTTTCCGGCTCAACTTCAATCACGTTGACCGGCGTGCCGGCTGCAAGGTTTTCCAACGTCCAGCAGAGATGCGGCAGATCGATCATCATCATCGTACCGCACATGCGCACTTTGGAACCCAGATAGAAGATTTCCTGCTCGGGATGTTGACGCTTCAAGCGTTCGACCAGGTTCGGCTCCGTGCCGATGGCCCAGCGCGTGCCGGGGGCGGATTCCTCGACCACGCGGATGATCCGGCCGGTCGAACCCGACAGGTCGGCGGCATCGACTGTTTCCATCGAACATTCAGGATGCACGATGATCTTGATGCCGGGATACTTCGCCCGCATTTGTGCGATGTGTTCCGGCTGAAACGCCTGATGCACGCTGCAAAGCCCTTGCCATAGAATGACGCGGCTTTGCCGCAACGCCTCGGGCGAATTGCCGCCCAACTGTTTCTCGCGCGGGTTCCAAAGCGGCATTTGCTCGAGCGGAATGCCCATCGCTTTGGCCGTATTGCGGGCCAGATGCTGATCGGGGAAAAACAACACGCGGCGGCGCTGGGCAAAAGACCAATCCAACACCGCCCTGGCGTTGGCCGACGTGCAGACGATTCCGCCGCGGCGGCCGCAAAAAGCCTTCAAATCGGCCGTTGAATTCACATAGGTGATCGGCATCACGTCGTTTACGTCGATCACCTCGCCCAATTGCGACCAGCAATCTTCCACCTGATCGATCCCGGCCATGTCGGCCAGAGTGCATCCGGCAGCCAGATCGGACAACGTGACCGTCACACGCTTGCCGTTGCGCTGGGCCAAGCGCTCCGGGCGATTCGCCAAAATGTCGGCCGTCTCGGCCATGAAGTGAACGCCGCAGAAGGCGATGGCTTCGCACTGCTCGTGTCGAGAAGCCAGTTCGGCCAATTGATAGCTGTCGCCTCGCAGATCGGCCAGCTCAATCACCGAATCTTGCTGGTAGTGGTGCCCCAGGATCAACAGCCGAGAGCCCATCTCCGCTTTGATGCGTCGCACACGTTCGGTGAGCTCGGCATTGCTCAACGATTCGTAAGATGCAAACTCGAAAGTAGGTGTGACCGAGCTCATGAATCAGCTACCATTTCAGCCCAAAACGCTCGCCGGTCTTTCGACCTAAACCGCCTAGCAAGGGGCCGGTGGGCTTCGAGCTTTTCTTCGACTTAGACACCTCGGCCTCCGCCGGCTCGTCTTCCTTCTTCGTAGGTTCGGCCGGCGCAACCAATTCTTTCATCGAAAGGCTCATGCGCTGCGCCGCCGAATCGACCGAAAGCACCATGACCTCGACCTCTTGGCCTTCCTGCACGACGTCGGAAGCGCGCCAGACTCGTTTCGGCGATAACTCGGAGATATGCACAAGCCCCTCAATGCCGGGCGCGATCTCGACAAACGCGCCGAAATCCATCAGCTTCGTGACGGTTCCCTTCGCAATGCTGCGCGGCGGGAAATTGCGGGCGGCCTCGGTCCAGGGGTTTTCCGTCATGTCGCGGTAGGCAAGGCTGATCCGGCCGGTCTCCTGGTTCACCTTTTCGATCCGCACCTTGATGGCCTGCCCTTCCTGCAACACGTCGCTGGGGTGCTTGACGCGACCCCAGGCCAATTGGCTGACGTGCAACAACCCATCGACGCCGCTGCCGATATCCACGAACGCGCCGAAATCCATCAGCTTGCGCACCACGCCGTCGAAAATCTGCCCCGGCTGCAACGAATGGAGCATCTGCTCGCGGGCTTGCTCCTTTTCACGCTCCAACACCGCGCGGCGGCTGACAACCAGATTGCGACGTTCGGGATCGGCCTCGGTGATGATGCACGACAACCGTTGATCGACATAGGGGGCAAGGTCTTCGACCCGGTAAAGCGAAATTTGGCTGACGGGAATAAAGCCGCGAATGTGATTCACTTCGCATTCCAACCCGCCGGTGTTGTGGCCCGTTACGTGAACCTCGACCAACGCCCCTTCGACCAGATCGGACCAGTCATCGACCTGCACGGCCTTGTTGGGCAACGATAGTTCGTACATGCCGTCTTCCGGATCCAAGCGTTGCACAACCACTTGAATATCCGTGCCGGGCTTGGGCGGAACGTCGAATTGACGCAACGAAACGACGCCCTGCTGACGGCCCGCGAACTCCACGAAAACGTCGTCCCGCCGTATGGCGGCGATGCGACCGGTCTGCCGCGAATTCGGCTCGAAGATTTGCTCGTCGATGCCGGAACCGCCGCCGAGCAAGTCGTCCATCGATGTGTTGCCCATCGCACGATCCAACTCGGCCTCGATGTCCAGAGGCATTTCCTCGGGCAACGGAACGGGAGCCGAAGGACGAGGAGCTAGTAGCTGAGATTCGGAAATCTGCGGATCGCGGACTTGGGGCTTGTCGCTTTCTTGCCCCGCATCACGGACGACTTTTTCCACCGGCTGACTGCTGACCGCTGGTCGCTGATTGCCGTTTGCTGGTTGCTGGTTGCCGACAGCTACCCCCGGACCACTGGCGGTTTTTTCGCCTCGCTCTCTTCGATGCTCGTTCTTCTTTTTCTTATTTTGTTTTTCTTCTTCGTCGAGGGGTTTCCAATCGCGACGCTGTCGGGCTCGATAGGCGGCCGGATCGCGCTGCGAACCGATCAGGATGCGCCGGGATTGCCCGGCGGCATCGGCCGACTGTGCATCCGCCGATACCGTGGAGGCAGTATCAAGCTCCGCACCTTCATTCTCGACAGAGGATTCGTTCACGACCGCGTCCACGGGAATATCGGTCGGATTAGCTGGATTGTTTGGATCGGTGAATGTCAACGCACGTACCCTCGATAGCCACGGACAGAACAATAACGTTGAAAAAAACGAATCCCATTATTCTAACAAATATCTTTGGAACACTCCAAGGGCCGCGAAGCCCAAATCCAGGGAGAACTGCAAAGTGGCCAAAAGCGGTCATTCTGAGCAAAGCGAAGAATCTATAAGAGCCTAACAAAGTCCCAATACGCCAACGAGATCCTTCGCTTCGCTCAGGATGACGGCTCCTAAGTGACCAAGCTGTAGGGTGGTTCGAGCGAAGCGAGCCCCACCGATTTCTCGAGAATTCATGGTAGGGCTCGCTTTGCTCGACCCACCCTACACTGAAAATGGATTGGCCCCGGCTCCAGAATTCCACCATCACGAGGGGGTCACTTGAATGCTTAAGAGGCCGCAAGTCCGTTAAAACTTGGATCTATGGGAATTATGGTTTATGATTGGGAGGGTAGGCCGCAGCCGCCCCATCCGTGAAGCGGTGTTGTTTACAGGGCCAATCCATTGTTGAATTAGGGAAAAGCGTAGGGCGGTTCGAGCGAAGCGATGGCCCGCCGATTTCTCGGGAATTCATGGTGGGGCTCGCTTCGCTCGACCCACCCTACATTGAAAACGGATTGGCCCCGGTGTTGTTTATTGCCTGAGTTTCTTGACGTTTTTCCGGCCGCAGGTCGCTCCCATGCCATTTCAATTTTACTGCCCTGCCGGTCATTTATTGATGGGCGATGAGTCGCTGGGGGGGCAGGTCTGCGCATGTCCTAGTTGCGGTGCGACGTTCGTCATGCCGCAAGGAGGCCCGGCGACCGAGCCGCCGTCGCCCTGGGCGAACGAGGAACCGCCGTTGCCGCCAGGTTCGCAACCGCCGGCGCCTTCACAACCCCCCACGCCACCCACCGAACCGGCGACGATCCAGTTGGAAATTGAGCCGCCGCTGCATATTCGGTGTCCCTCGGGCCATACGTTGGAGACGCCTCACGACATGTTGGGCCAAGAGGCCCTTTGCCCGTTCTGCAACGTCCGATTTCACCTGCGCCGCGAAGACAGCTTGGAATATCGCGAGGAACTCGAACGGCGCGAGGAAGAAATGGGGGCCAAATGGATGCGTGCTGCCATTATCGCCGCCGTCGTCGTCGTGGGCGCGATCATTCTTCTGATCGGCGTGATGATTTCACGCGGATAGAATTTCCATCCAGCGAATCATCAGAACGCCGAATAATCAAACGTCGAGCAATCCGTATTGTCGGCCAACGATTCAACGTGCCCGTCGCAGAATGTGACAATCACAACACCTTGATGTATTGCCGGAAGATACCCACTTGAAAACTTATAGCTTCCGACCGCAGCCGTACCGTTCAGCGGATACTGCCCGACAGTTGTAGATCCAGGCCAAATGAAACCAAGCCGAGCAGCCGTGACATCACTTGTGTCGCTCCAACTTCGATTAGCCGTCGAATTGCTGCCCGATGAATCGAGAATGCAGTTGCGTTCGGAAATCATCGGCCGACGCCCTGGCGACTTAATGCTCGAGAGCGTGATCGAATAACTGGCGGCGTTACCGGTGGCCGAATAAAGATACCGAAAAACTGCGGCCGATGCGCCTGTTGAGAGCGAGTCAGCAGGCACCGTGAGTCCGACATTAACCACATACGACAACGGCGTATCATAGTTGTTGCTCGTCGAGCTAGGCGAACCGTTGGGACAAACTACTTGTGCCAAACGCGTTTTCACTAAATCACCGGCATTGGAACCTCTGCGCCAACCATAACCTTTTGGATCGGTAGTTGATGAACCTTCCCACAAATCCATCCGTCCCAAGTAAGGAAATAAGACAGGAACCCAACTTACAGCAGTGCCGTTCACTGTGTTCGCATAGCCCGGCAACTTCTGCTTCGCGCCTTCGTACTGAATGATCGCCAGGCCGAGTTCCTTTTGATTATTTGTGCATTGGGCAATTCGAGCACGGCCGCGGGCCGAAATCAACGCAGGCATCAGCAACCCGACCAACATGCCGATGATCGTAATGACCACCAACAACTCGACGAGCGAGAAGCCGGATGAAGAGGAGAGAGGAAAGGGGAGAGGGGAGAGAATATCGCGCGATGACTTTTCGGTTCGGATCTCCGACCCCTGACCTCTAAGCCCTGCCCCCTTTGTATCAATAAAGCGATCCATGATCGTAAGCTCCCTCTGCTCCCAAATTCACGCAATTGCCCTCGTTCTTTATTGTCGCAAAATTCGGAAGAAAATGCCAGTCATAATCGCAAGAACCCAGGTAGGGTGCGTCCGCGACGCATCAAATCCAAAGTAGGGTGCGTCCGTGACGCACCAAGCCCGAGGTAGAGCATTTTCGACGCACCATCGGCGTTTTCAAAATCCCGGTATTCCCCACATTGTTGATTCCATCCAGGATAGGTATTTCGACCTTGGATTTTTTATCTAGCCCAGGCGTTTACAGGATTATGCAAGTGCTAGCACCATTCACCAAGAAATAAGGACTTACGTCGCTTTCGACCCTGCCGATAGCAATGATAGCAGCAACGCAACTCCTTATTTGAACGTGCCAATGCTAGCACTTGCATAATCCTGTGAACGCCTGGGCTAATTAAAAAACACATGGGCTAGTTAAAAATGCCTGGGCTAGTTGAAAACACATGGGCTAGTTAAAAAACGCATGGGCTAGAGAAAAAACACGATCCGCACATTCTTTGGACACAGTCATTATTAATGGTCAAGCTGAAAAGGTTGTTTAGCTGCCGTTTGGCGGCAGGACCGACGTACCGTCGGCCGCTAAACGAAGGGTTTGATGTACCGTCGACCGTAAAATTATTGTGCAATCCACACACATTCCGGGAGCTGTTAGCTCCCGGCTAGACTAAACTCTTGTGCAATCCGCACACATTCCCGAAACTATTAGCTCCCGGCTAAACGGTTGTGCATTTTGCGGTCTGCTGGCAAGCCGCCGTAATCTTTGCGTCCCATATTTTTCCTTTTGGGGATTTCTATTTACAGGACATACCTCACGGTCCTGCCCACCAAACCAACCTCCCCCAATGGCGGAAATCTGAAATTCCAGTCAGAAAGTCTGGATTTTTTGGCCGCATTGTGAGACAATAATGCTGGGCAAGGTGCGCTTTTCGGACAGGGAACAGAGGGAGCATTCGATCATGGGTCGCTTTATTGATACAGAGAGGTCAGGTGGCAAGGATCAGGGGTCGGAGATCGGCACCGAAAAGTCACCGAGCGATATTCTCTCCCCTCTCTCCTCTTCGACCGGTTTTACGCTCGTCGAGCTGTTGGTGGTCATTACGATCATCGGCATGTTGATGGGGCTCTTGCTGCCGGCAGTACAGGCCGCCCGCGAGGCCGGTCGTAGGGCAACGTGCGTCAATAACGAGCATCAATTATCGTTGGCGATGCTCAATTTTGAGTCCACCCGGCAATATTTTCCGGGCTATGCTAACCACGTCTGCAGCAACACGGGTGACGTGGCGGCCGTTAGCTGGATAGTTCCTCTGCTTCCGTATGTCGAACACAACGACTTATATGAAATATGGCAGAAAAATATTCCGTCTACAGCAGGGATTTACTCGACCACCACAGGGACATGTGGCGTCGCCTATGTTAAGAACTTTACTTGCCCGAGCGACCCGCCCGACAGCATCAGTGCCGGCGATACATGGTCGGCCTATGTGGTGAATACGGGAAGGCTTGGCCGTCACTTTGGAACAGCTTCAGTTACTCCCGAGGCCGAAGGCGTCTGCCATGACTTGCGGCTGTTTGGAACAACCAGCGCAAACACCATTACCGGCAGCTTCACCAAAGTCAATCTGGAGTATATCAGCAGCCATGACGGCTCTGCGACCACTTTGCTTGTGGCCGAATCTCTGTTGTCGATAGATAAATCGACACTTACCACCGGATTACGACAATACCCCAAATGGTGTCCAACCAGCAGTAGCGTTTCGCCCGCCGACAACACTAAGGCTATCAAGGACTGGAATTCCGCTACGGCCAATGCAGAAACGCAGATGGAGAAAGACGTCGGTTTCAACTGGGGGCCTTCTCTTGCGATGAATTCGCGAATCGCCTCCCGTCACAGCGGCGGTGTAAATGCGGCCTTCTGCGATGGCCATGTGCAATTCCTCCGGTCAAGTATAGACATCGGAGTCTATTGCCACTTGATGACTCCGTGGGGATCGAACGCCAACGTCGGCTTTACCGGCGTTCTCGACGCATCGAGCTACTAGTCGGCTCATCCTTACTTACAGCTATTTGGGGCGGTATCGACATACCACTATGGAGCTGTATTTTCCCTGCTTCTTTAGCCATTGTTGCCCCAAGCGGCTTGTGTTATACTGCCGGATTCCCCGATGGTCCGCGGAGAGTCTCTCGATGGCGGGAGGCCGGACGAACGGCGGTAGTTGGTGTGTGTGTGGATAAGTTATTTTTTTATGGTTAACCGCAACCTGATACGAGGACTGGATCTTAGCGAAGAAGAATGGCAAGTTGAGCTCAACGAGGCGCTTGATGGCGTCGCGCAAGAAGACATCGCCTGGACTACCCAGGAAATGGAGCTCAATAAAATCGTCGAAGGCCGCGTCCTTCGCGTCGAAGGCGACGTCGTCCTAGTCGACGTCGGCTATAAGAGCGAGGGCATCATCTTCCGCAACGAGTGGGAAGAAGGTGAATCGCTGCCCGAGCCCGGCACTAAGGTCAAGGTCCTCATCGAAGACGTGGAAGATATCCACGGTCTGGTCGATGATTCTCGCGGCATGATTACCCTGAGCAAGCGCAAGGCCGAAAAGATCGAGGCCTGGCTCAAGGTCATGGAAACCGTTCACGAAAACGACGTGGTCTCGGGCATCGCCACACGCAAGATCAAGGGCGGGTTGCTGGTGGATATCGGCGTCAACGTCTTTCTGCCGGCCAGCCAGGTCGATATCCGCCGCCCGGCCGACATCGGCGATTACATCGGGAAGACGATTCAGTGCCTCGTGCTGAAGATCGACGAAGCCCGGCGCAACATCGTCGTCAGCCGCCGCGCGTTGATTGAAACCGAGCGTGCGGAAAAGAAGGCCCAACTCCTTTCCGAATTGGAAGTCGGCCAGCGCCGCAAGGGCATCGTCAAGAATATCGCCGAGTTCGGCGCGTTCGTCGACCTTGGAGGCATCGACGGCCTGTTGCACATCACCGACATGAGCTGGGGCCGCATCAATCATCCTTCCGAGATGGTCGCCATCGACCAGGAAATCGAAGTGCAGATTCTGCATATCGATCACGAGAAGGAAAAGATCGCCTTGGGCCTCAAACAGCGCACACCCAGCCCGTGGGAAAGCGTCGATCAGAAGTATCCGGTCGGCTCGCGCATCAAGGGCACCGTGGTCAACGTGATGAGCTATGGCGCGTTCGTCAAGCTGGAAGAAGGCATCGAAGGCTTGGTCCACATTAGCGAAATGTCGTGGACTCGCCGCATCAGTCATCCCAGCGAATTGGTCAGCGTTGACGACGAAATCGAAGTCGTCGTCCTCGGCATCAATAAAGATAAACAAGAAATCTCGTTGGGCATCAAACAAACCCAAGAGAACCCGTGGGACCGCGTCGCCGACCGCTATCCCATCGGCAGCACCGTGAAGGGCACGGTCCGCAACCTTACCAACTACGGCGCGTTCATCGAGATCGAAGAAGGCATCGACGGCCTGCTGCACGTCAGCGACATGTCGTGGACCCGCAAGATCAGCCATCCGAATGAGATGGTCGAGAAGGGCCAAGAGTTGGAATGCCGCGTGTTGTCGGTCGATCAAGAACGTCGCCGCATTGCTCTCGGCATGAAGCAAATGGCCGACGATCCCTGGGCAACCGATATCCCCGGCAAGTATCAACCGGGCCAAATCGTTTCCGGCCCCGTCACCAAGATCACCAACTTCGGCGTCTTCGTCGGATTGGAGAACGGCTTGGAAGGTCTGCTGCACATCTCCGAGCTGGCCGATCATAAGGTCGAGAACCCCGAGGACGTCGTCAAGGTCGGCGAAGTGATCGAGGTTAAGGTTTTGCGAGTCGATCCCGACGAGCGCAAAATCGGTCTGTCGCGGAAGCGCGTCGAATGGGCCGAGGATGCCGAAACCGAGGCCGAAGTCCAAGCCCAAGCCGAGAAGGCGGCCGCCGCGGCAGACATTGCCGAACTTAAGGGCGGCGTCGGCGACAGCAGCGGCCCGCTGTTCAAGCAGCCGGAACCCATTTCCGAGGAAAAATCGGAATAGTCGGCAAATACAGCCCAAAGCTTAATGCACAAGGTTCAAGTCCCCGCGGCTTGAACCTTGTTTTCTTTCTTGAATCTAGAAAAATGGACATCCGACGTTGAAAAGTGTTTTTTCTCCTCTTGAACCTTCTTTTCGGAGCCTGCCTTTTTCGGCAGCGTCGATCCATCCCAAACACTCCGCATTACAGTTACATTCGCCCTAGTTCGTCGCATTGATTGTTGGCTGTAGAAACTACGCAAGCCGCGTCGATAGTGGTGTGTAACTGGCATTCAACTGTCCTGCTGATGGTATCGACTACGATGACGAAGACTTCACGACGCCGGCAACCTTCCTCGGTGCAATCTCCGTTGGAGACCTATCTCCGCGAGATCAACGAAACTTCGTTGCTCTCGGCCAAGGACGAGCACGAGTTGGCCATTGCCATAGGAATGGGCGACACCCAAGCTCGCGACCGCATGGTCCGCGCCAACTTGCGATTGGTCGTCAACATTGCCCGCGGCTACACCGGCAAGGGATTAAGCCTGCAAGACCTGATCGAAGAAGGCAACTTGGGACTATTGCGCGCGGTCGAAGGCTTTGATCCCGCCATCGGCACTCGCTTCTCCACTTATGCCAGCTACTGGATCAAGCAATCGATCAAGCGAGCGTTGATCAACACGGCCAAAACGATCCGCATTCCCGCCTACATGGTCGAATTGCTTTCCAAGTGGCGACGTGCAAGCACTCGGCTGGCCGAGGAACTCGGCCGCACGCCGACGCCCGAGGAAATCGGGCGCGTGTTGGGCCTTCCGCGGAAAAAGCTGCCGATCATCAAAAAAGCGATCCGCATCTACAACCTGACTCCGCAGACCGATCAAGCTGACGCCGGCTGGTCGTTGGGCGAAATGGTCATGGACGAGCGCGCCCGCACGCCCGACGAAGAGATGGTCGAAAGCGATAACTTGGTCCATGTGTTGCGTCAGTTGGAAATGATGGATCCCCGCGAAGCGACCGTTCTGCGGATGCGTTTCGGCCTGGACGACAACGAGCCTCGCACCTTGAAAGAGATCGGCGAAACGCTCGGTTTAACCCGCGAGCGCGTCCGCCAAATCGAAACGGAAGCACTCGGCAAACTCGCCTCGAGCCTGAACGGCCCCATGCCTTTCCAAGAAATGAGCATGATGGATTAGGGGGCAAGGCCCAGGGATTAGGGATTAGAGGCTAGGGATTAGAAAGACGTTCCGCGTCTGCGGTTGCAAGAGACAAGCCGCATCCGGGTCTGCTAATCAATAACTACTATCCGCCGATTACGGCCGCGGCCTTTTCGCAAAGCTTTACAGCTTCCTCGTGCGTCGGCGCTTCGGCAATCGCTCGCACAATCGGCTCGGTATTGCTGCCGCGCACCAGAAGCCAGCGGCCGGGCCAATCCAGCCGCAGACCGTCCAGCCGATCCGCCGTTGCATCCGAAAAATGCTTTTCCAATGCATCGAGCGCTGCCGGCAGTTTTTCCGACGGCAAGGCAATCTTCGTTTTCACGATTTCATAGCGCGGCAACTCGTCGGCCAATTGGCCGATCTTCATTTGCCGGGCGGCCATCGCGTCGAGCAGCAACGCCATGCCCACAAAGCTGTCGCGGACGTAGCCGACGCGCGGATCAATCGGTCCGCCGTTGCCTTCACCGCCAAAAACCGCTTCGTGTGCGATCATGGCATCCACGACGTTCGCCTCGCCGACGGCCGAACGGAAAAACGGAACGCCGTAACGCTGGGCCAAATCTTCCGACATCCGGCTGCTCGCACAATTCGTGGCAATCGGCCCCTTCCGCTGCCGCAACACATGATCAACACACATAGCCAACGTGTATTCCTCGCCGACGTACCGGCCCGACTGATCGATGACCGCCAAACGGTCGGCATCGGGATCTTGGCAGAACCCCACATCGGCCCCGGCGTCGGTCACTGCTGAAAGCACGCTCGAAAGATTCTCCGCCGTCGGTTCGGCCGGATGCACGAACTGACCGTTCGGCTCTTCGCCCAAAATCGTCACGCGACAGGCAAGCTCGTTCAACAGCCGCCGCCCCAGAATGCTACCTGCTCCGCAGTTCGAGTCCAACACGACGCGAAATCGACATTTCCGAATCCGTTCCGCATCGACAATGTCCAAAACCGCCAGCAGGTGCGGCGTAAGCGTGTCTTCACATCGCAGGCTCTCACCCACCCGCTCTTGCGGAAGCCAAGCCGGCGTGCCGTTTCGATACTGCTCCAAAACTTTGCGGCCAGGGGCCGCCGGAATCACCCGACCATCGCCAGAAAACAGCTTGAGCCCGTTATACGGCGGCGGATTATGGCTGGCCGTAATTTCGACCGCCCCGACGGCCTTATAATGGCGCAACAAAACGCCGGCAGTCGGAGTGGCGACGATGCCCGCGTCAATCGTCGTCCGCCCGAGAGCCTGCAAGCTCGACTGGACAGCCAACGACAACATCCGGCCTGAAGGGCGGCTATCGCGTCCGACCAGAATATCGCCCGGCGGAGCAATCGCCGCAAACGCCGCCGCATAACGCATCGCCACCTCCGGCGTAAGCGTCTCGCCCACAATACCCCGTAACCCGGAAACACTGATGATCGGTTCAGACAAGATTTTCTCCTAGGTAAACAGAAGCAATAGTTTCGCATGTAAGTGTGTCACTGGCACAGAATCGATATTCTGTGGAATCATCGGAGGAACCTACGGGGACAGAAAAAAATAAATCAATCTCTAAGCCGTCTGTATCGCGCTCGCTCTTCTTCAGTCATCCAATGCAATGCCCGCGCAGGCATGAGGCCTCCCATGAAGAATAAAATCGGGACACACACCGCAGCCATCACTAAACAAAGAAACGGAACTATCGCATAGGTATCCGGCAGCCCTATGCAGTTCCCCAGAACAATACCTCCTAGTCCTAAGATCGTACACAACAGTATGGTCCACCGCAAACCTCGGCGAATTCTAAGCAATCGATTTGCTTTGTCGTGCGTTTTCTCCACATTGGTGCGCAACCGCGAAACATCGTCGTCCATGGCTGATTCAAGCATTTCGCTGAACGAATCTTTTTCGTCGTGCTGTTCCTGCACTATTCTTCCTCACTAATTGGTTCTTCAGCGGTCAACCACCAACCTCCAATTATCTTACCATTGGCATAACACCGAGACAATTCTAACGGAAATGAGTGAAAATATTTCCGGGGGGTTGGGGCACTACCGAAATGGAGTTATAGTACATGCTGTTGATCTAATGCGGGAGAAATGCCGTGAACAGCAATCTTTCAACGGAAAATGAACAATTTCTCGAACGGGCCGTTTCCGTCGGGATGTTCCACAACCGCGACGAAGCATTGGATCGAGCCGTCGAACTCCTAAGACGCCGGGAACAACTCATCCGTGATGTCAACAAAGGCATCGAACAACTCGAACGCGGCGAAGGAACACCGCTCGACATCGAACAAGTCAAGCAAGCCGTACATGCTCGGTTAGAAATGCTTTAGGAAACGAAGCTCACGGCTCGGCTCGAAATTTCTCCCGAGGCGAATTGTGATCTGATTGAAATCGGCTTCTATATTGCCCAGCAAAGCGGCAGCCGGCAGCGAGCCGACTCTTTTTTGGACCTGATTGCCCAAACATGCGAGGCGATCGCCAAGCAACCCGAAATGGGCGAGCTTCGTCCGGAATTCCTCACAGGTAAGTATCGCAGCTTCTCGGTTGGCTATTATGTCATCTATTATTGTCCAGTATCGGACGGCATCCGTATTGCCCGAGTTCTTCACGGGGCACGAGACCATAATTCTTTGCTCTGAATTTGCGGCCCTGCAAACATGCAGATAGTCGGTCGTAAGCCCCTTTTTCTTAAACCGACAGAGCGGGGGGGTGCTGGCTTCTTCTAGGCCGTTGTGGTAACGTTCAGATGCACAGGGGCGAATCATAAACCTCGACAATACAGGAGTGTTGGCATGAAAACGGCGATTTTTGCGTTGCTGGCGGCTGGACTGTGTTTGGCCGGAAATTTCGTAAAGGCTGAAGACACGACCAAGCGAGCATTGGCCGAGGAACTCCTAAATGAAATGGATATGAAGGCAAACATGGAGAAAACGTTCGCCATGTTTAAAAAAATGATTCCATCACAGATGGAAAAGATGCGGGAGGCAACAGACAAAACCAAAAAGTCAACCGAGGCCTCCAAGAAGATCGCGGATGAATTGAGCGAAAAAGCGACCAAGGCCTCAACAAAAATGATGGACGAGATGGCCCAGGAGCTGAGTTGGGATAAAATCAAGGATGACTACATTACACTCTATACTGAGACATTTACAGAGGAAGAACTTCAAGGACTTGTCACCTTTTACAAGTCGCCTGCGGGCCGGGCGTTCACCAAAAAACAACCCGAACTGATGAAACGCTCAATGGAGCTGACCCAGAAGCGGATGCTTCTGATCATGCCGAAAATCCACGCCATGACCAACGAAATGATCGAGTCGCCTCGCAAGGATGCGAAAGCAAAGAAAACCAAAAAGTCGGCCTCGCCGTTGCTCAATAAGCAAGAAGACGAAACGAAGAAGTCCGAGGAGGGAAAGGGCGAATAAGCCTGTTCTCTCAAAGCAATATCCCACCAAGAGTACGATGCAGATCGCTACGGCCGCGGTTTTATGCCAGCGGCAACGGTTCGTTGCATCGCGTGACTTTGTCGTGGACCTCGATGAGCGTTTCCAATTCAGGATGAATTCTTTGGCTGCCAACAGCGCCTAGAAACCGGCAGGTCGCATAGTTGACGTGCCGTGATTTATAATCGGCGAGCCACTGCTGAAAACGGCTTTGCTGGTGCCACGTCGCCAGCGACCAGTATGTCGGAATTTTCATAAGATTCCTCACACGATGAATCCGACGCCTAAAGTATTCTACTTTTCAATGTTTCTGGCAAGTGGAGGAGTGTCCCTTTCGCAGTTCCTTTGTCTACCGGGGGCAACATCATTTGACCATCCCCGCAATCGCCCTACAATTACGACAGTAACGGTTCATTTCACCAATATCTAGAAAGAGACCCGTTGCATGAGCTCTATCGACAAGAAACCTGCTCTTCCCGGCGGAACGCTTCCCGGCGGATTGTCCTCTCGGATCATCGATGACGATCCCCAAGAAACCGCCGAGTGGCTCGATGCTTGGAATTATGTTATCGCCAACGGCGGCGAGCAACGGGCGGAATATCTGCTCGAACGGCTGAAGGACCGCGCCATGCTACGCGGCGTTCACTACGCCGGCATGGCGGCCACGCCCTACGTGAACACAATCCCCGTTGTCGAACAGCCCACGTATCCCGGCGATCGCACGATCGAACGCCGTATCAAAAGCATCGTCCGCTGGAACGCCATGGCAATGGTCGTGCGGGCAAACAAACGCTGCCCCGGCATCGGCGGACACATTTCCACGTTTGCCTCGGCCGCAACGCTCTATGAAGTGGCCTTCAACCATTTCTTCCACGGCAAGGAAGGCCGGCAGCCGCCCGACCAGGTGTTTTTCCAAGGCCACGCCGCGCCCGGCATTTACTCCCGCGCATATTTGCTCGGCCGCATCACCGAAGACCAACTTGTGAATTTCCGTCGCGAGTTGCAGCCCACGCCGGGCCTATCCTCCTATCCGCATCCTTGGTTAATGCCCAACTTCTGGGAATTTCCTACGGTGTCGATGGGCCTGGGGCCTCTCATGGCGATCTACCAAGCTCGGTTTAATCACTATCTGGTCGATCGCGGCATCAAGCCCGACGCCGAAGCCTCGCGCGTTTGGGCCTTTTTGGGTGACGGCGAATGCGATGAGCCCGAAGCCTTGGGCGCCATCACCTTGGCCGGTCGTGAACAACTCGATAACCTGATTTTCGTCGTCAACTGTAATCTGCAACGGCTCGATGGGCCGGTCCGCGGCAATGGCAAGATCATTCAAGAACTCGAAGGCGCATTCCGCGGAGCCGGCTGGAATGTCATCAAGGTGATCTGGGGCTCCGATTGGGATCCGCTGCTGGCCAAAGACGTCGACGGCCTATTGGTCCACCGCATGGGCGCGGTCGTCGATGGCCAATTCCAAAAATACACGGTAAGTTCCGGCGACTACATCCGCAAACATTTCTTCGGCGTCGATCCGCGACTCGAAGCTCTTGTGGCCGACCTTTCCGACGAACAGATACGGCGTCTCGGCCGCGGCGGACATGATCCGGCAAAAGTCTATGCCGCTTATAAAGCTGCCGTCGAGCAT
>CAYWGR010000053.1:29861-31238 GCA_964458015.1 uncultured Planctomycetaceae bacterium | reverse complement strand
CCGCCATTTTGCGAAGAATTCAAGGCGGGCCATCGCTTCGCTCGACCCGCCCTACCGAAAACGGATCGGCCCTGGAGAGTATGCCCCCTCCATTGTGATTGTCTCCCCGGCTTGCTACAGTAACAACTTTACAGTCGGGGATCTACCTGGGGATATAATATACTATGGAAAACCTTCTTGCAGCCCTGATGGGCATCGTGGAAGGCATCACCGAGTTCCTGCCGATCTCGTCCACGGGACATTTGATCCTGGCAGGCCATTTTTCGGGCTTCAATAAGCTCGTCGGCAAAGACATGGCCGACGCCTTTGATATCGTTATCCAGCTCGGGGCGATTCTGGCCGTCGTGGCAGCTTATCCGCACCGTTTTACGGGCCTGCTTCGCTTCAACGATAACAAGGGGCTGACCGGTTTTCGCGGCATCGGACTTTTGGTGATTACGTCGATTCCGGCCTCGATCTTGGCATTGTTGACGCATAAGATCATTCATGAAAAGTTATTCAACCCTTTAACGGTTACCATGGCGTTGGCCGTTGGGGCCCTTTGGATTCTGGCCGTCGAACACTATCGTCCGCGCACGAAAATCGAAGGCGTCGATTCGCTGACATGGCGCGAGGCGTTATCCATCGGGCTGTTTCAGTGTTTTTCGCTTTGGCCGGGCATGTCGCGATCTGCCTCGACGATTTTAGGCGGCATGATGGTGGGCGTCGAACGAAAAACGGCGACCGAGTATTCTTTCTTTGCCGCGGTGCCGATCATGGTTGCCGCAACGTGCTATGAAGCCTACAAGAAGCGAGAGCTTTTCCAGGGGGCGCATTTCACCATGCTGGCGGTTGGCTTCGTCGTCTCGTTCATTTTCGCATGGCTGGCCGTCAAGTTTTTCATCCGGCTCCTGAGCCGCCACACACTGGTCCCGTTCGGCTGGTATCGCTTGGCGCTGGCCGCTACGGTGCTTGTCCTTTGGCTCAAATTTGGATCGGCCTGGATCATGAAATAGCGTCGAACCGGCTTCGAGGCATGTTCTCGGGGTTTCCGATCCAAGATGGAAGCGATCCTTGAAGGTCGCTCCCAACTCGTTACTGCTCAAACCTCGAACTGTACGGCATCCCAAAGGCTTCGGCGACCATGCGGTTGGTTACTTTGCCTTGGTAGACGTTGATGGCCCTGGCCAAGGGCGGCCAAAGTTTCGCGGCATCGACGACGCCGTGCTTCGCAAGTTTTAGGGTCCATGGAAGCGTGGCATTGCACAAGGCGAACGTGCTGGTGCGTCCCACGGCTCCCGGAATGTTGGCTACGCAGTAGTGCAACACATTGTCAACCGCGTAAACGGGATCGGTGTGGGTCGTGGGGCGGCTGGTCGCCGTACAACCACCCTGGTC
>CAYWGR010000053.1:6756-29851 GCA_964458015.1 uncultured Planctomycetaceae bacterium | reverse complement strand
AAAGTTTCCCCCCTGGTCGATGGCGACATCCACAATGACGCTGCCCGGCTTCATCAATTGCAGATCCTCGCGTTCGATCAATCGCGGCGCGCGGGCGCCGGGCACCAACACGGCGCCGATCACCAAGTCGGCACTCGGCAGTTTGCCCAAGATTGTGTGCCGGTCGCTGAAAAGCACTTCGACATTGGCCGGCATGATGTCGTCGAGGTAGCGCAGCCGTTCGATATCGATATCCAAGACCGTTACATGGGCGTTGAAGCCGGCGGCGATCTTGGCCGCGTTCGAGCCGACGACGCCTCCGCCGAGTATCACAACATGCGCCCGTTCGACGCCGGGCACGCCGCCTAAAAGGATGCCGCGCCCGCCGCGCGGACGTTCGAGATATTTCGCTCCCTCTTGAATGCTCATCCGGCCGGCCACCTCGCTCATGGGCGTCAGAAGCGGCAGCCGTCCGTGATGATCGCTGAGCGTCTCGTAGGCGACGGCCGTGGCGCCCGACTTAAGCACCGACTCGATCAGCGTGCGATCGGCTGCAAAGTGGAAGTAGGCAAACATGATTTGGCCCGGCCTCATCAGAAGGCATTCCTCGGGCTGCGGCTCTTTGACTTTGACAATGAGTTCGGCCCGAGCGTAAATTTCGGCGGCCTCGGCGATGATGATTGCACCATGTTCGACGTAGTCGGCATCGGTCAAGCCGGAGCCGACGCCTGCATCGGCTTGGAGCAGAACTTGATGCCCCGCATGGACCAATTCTTCGACGCCGACGGGCAAAATGCCCACGCGGTATTCGTCGCGTTTAATTTCCTTGGGGATGCCGACGATCATGATGGGGCCCTTTGTTCGAGGAATTGAATGGGGGGGATTGACCCCTCTGGCAAGGCCGTTCACAATTCTACCTTGCGGTTTGGAAAATGCGAAAATAGACTTATTGGTGCCGACATTGCCAATGTTCTAAATTCAACCGCAAACATGGCTGTTCCAGCCAAGTTTGCTAGCCTCGTTGGCCGCGGAACGGTTCATTAGCTATGTAGGACACAATAGTCGCCGAGCATATTCCCACCGCTCGGGTTAATCGGTACACTTAATAGGTTTCCGATATTGATGGGATGATAAGCGATAGCAGGGTTTATGTTTATTGACGAAGTGGAAATATATGTCGAGGCGGGCAAGGGGGGCGACGGCTGCATCAGCTTCCGCCGGGAAAAATACATACCGCGCGGCGGGCCCGACGGCGGCGACGGCGGCGATGGCGGCAGCGTCATCATGGTGGCCAAGGAAGACGCCGACAGTCTGGCCCCGTTGACCCATCGCAGCCGATGGAATGCCCCTTGTGGCCAACCGGGCGGCAGCGCCAATTGCCACGGTCGTTCGGCCGAAGACATTGTGATTCCCGTCCCGCCCGGCACGGTGATTTTCGACGCCAAGCATGGTCACATTCTCAAGGATCTTGCAAAGGCCGGCGAACAAGTGGTTGTGGCCCAAGGCGGCAAAGGGGGCAAAGGCAACGTTCGATTCAAGTCGGCCACGAATCGCGCGCCGCGTCAGGGCACGCCCGGCGAGCCCGGCGAGGCGCGCATGTTGCGGCTTGAGCTGAAGGTGATCGCCGACGTCGGATTGGTCGGCAAGCCAAACGCCGGCAAGAGCACATTGCTAAGCCGGCTTTCGCGCGCGCGGCCGGAAATCGCACCGTATCCCTTTACCACCAAGCATCCGAACTTGGGACGGGTTCAGATCGATTTCGACCGCTCGTTCATCATGGCCGACATCCCCGGCTTGATCGAAGGCGCCCATCAAGGCATCGGCCTAGGGCACGAATTTTTACGGCATATCGAGCGAGCCGGCATTTTAGTGCATCTCGTCGAGCCGGAACCGACCGACGGGACCGAGCCGTTGGCCAACTATCGCGCAATTCGCGCCGAGTTGGAACAATACGACGCCGAGTTGGGCCGCCGGCCGGAAATCGTGGCGGTCACGAAGGCCGACTTGCCCAGCGGTCGAGAAGTGCAAAAGCAGCTTGCCGAACTGACCGGCGGCGAAGTATTTTTGATCTCGGCCGTCACGGGACAAGGGCTCAACGAGCTGGTCGGCCGCATTGCCCAAACGCTTCAAGGGGCGCCGCCGGATTGGTAGTTTGATCCCATGTTGCATCCATCGCTCATCGCTGTTGATGTCGGCAATGCCCGGATCAAACTGGGGCTGTTTGTCGGCAATGGCACGGAAGGATTGCCCGAGCCGGTAAGAACGTTGTCGCTGCAAGGCGATGCGCCGGAGATGGGCGCCATAGCGGCGTGGCTAGGAGCGGAAGCTGAAAAAACGTGCGCGTGGCAAATCGCCAGCGTCAATCGACCGGCGGCCACGCATCTGATCGACTGGCTCGAACAGCATCGCCCGGAAGACCGCATTACGCTGTTAGCCTCGGGCGATTTGTCGCTTGAAATCGGCTTGGAGCGGCCCGATATGGTCGGCATCGACCGGCTTGTCGATGCCGTGGCCGTCAATCGGCTGCGTCCGGCAGGCAGCCCGGCGGTGGTTGTCGATGTGGGCTCGGCCATTACCGTCGATTTCGTATCGTCGGAGGGAGTTTTTTTGGGCGGCGCCATTTTACCGGGCATCGCCATGGGAGCCCGCGCATTGCACGAGTTCACCGACCTGTTGCCGCTGGTCGATCTTTCCGAATTGACCTCGCCTCCGTCGGCGTTGGGCAAGGCGACCGTGCCGGCAATGGAGTCGGGGCTCTTCTGGGGTGCGGTGGGCGCGATCCGCCAGTTGATCGAACAGTTGCCGAAAGACGCGAACGACAGCATCTGGCGTCCGCAAGTGTTTTTGACCGGTGGCGCGGGCCAAAGTGTCGCCGCATTGCTCGGCTCGGATGCTCGATACGTGCCCAATCTTACCTTGGCGGGCATCGCCCTTGCGGCAACTGAAAAGATGTCGTAATCGTTTCCTGCCGCAATCAACGGCTCAGCGGCTCACTTGATTTTCTTCCACGCGCCGTCTTTTTCAACTAACCAGAGATGCCATTCCCTTTCGGCAAGCTCGCTGAATTTCTTTTTGGCGTCGTGTTCCGATTTGCCGTAGAGACTGATGTGCCAATAGGGTTTGTGTCGCGTTGAGCCCACGCGATCAAAGCCTTTTTTTTCCAGAAACCGCTCCAACTCATCCAGCGCATCACTCTTGAAGTCGACGCGCCAGCCGTCCTTGGGCGTTGGATCGCGGAATCGGTACTTTTTGCTCTTATCGGTTGGTTTACTGAAATGGTAGGGCGTTTTCTTGAATATGCCATGCCAAGCCTCGGTCATCGCCTTCATGTTTTTCTCGTGAGGAGCGTTCGCTTTGCTGAAGCCGGTGACAGAAACGTGATAGCCATTCCACGGGATATTGGAATCTCGTCCAGGCGAAAGATAAACCGCATACTCCGCGTCTTTTTTCTGCGACGCAACCGCCGGGAACAGCGGTAGAAGTAATCCCAAAACAATTCCAGCGACGGTGAGCTCCAAGATCCATTTCCGGCGTCTTACGATTTGCGGTCGGTTGGAAGCAGGAACTGTCGGTGAAGCGGATTTGTCGAGGAACTCGCCTGTTTTATGTTTGTTGCTCATAACATGACCTCGTCCAAGCATGTTTGATTCCGCCGGTGTGCCATTAGAATGGCTATGAAAATATAGCCCGCAATTTCTGCAAGAAAACCAGCCGCTTTATAGCAGGTGCCTCGCTTTGATTTCGAGATAGCGGTTCACCAAGGGAGCGGTCATGTCTTCGGGAAAGACGTCGATTGCCAGCACGCCTTTTCTGCGCAAGTCGATGAGCGACTGTTGACGCCATTCCAGCACGTCGGCCGCGGCGGCCGCCCGCCAAAGCCGCTCGCCCGCCGGCTGATCCGTCGCGACGGCGTCGAACAAGCGATGGTCGCGCAACATAACGCCCAGCGGCAGATGGCGACCGACGAGATTGGTCAGATAGCGTTCGATTTGATTCGCGTTGACCTGATCGATCACGTTTGTCACTAGCACCACGAGCGACCGCTTGCGGCTATGCGTGGCCAGATAGCGGAAGGCCATGTCGTAACGCGATTCGACAAGCCGGGGGAACCGGTCGAACGAGGCGTGCAGCAGACGGTTCATTTGGTTCATGCCGGCCTGGGGCGGCACGAAACTATGAATCTCGTCCGAAAAAGCGACCATGCCGACGCTGTCGCCTTGACGCAACGCCACGTAACCGAGCATGAGCATGGCGTTCAACGCATGATCCAGCAGGCTTAGGCCGACCGACTCGTTGGTCATCATCCGGCCGCAATCCATCAGAAAAATAATGCGTTGGCTTTGGCTGGTCTGAAAATCCTTGACCGTCAGCTTTCTCCGCCGCGCAGTCGCCCGCCAATCGATATGCTTATAATTATCATCCAGGGTGTAATCGCGAAGCCGCTCGAAGTCGTGATCTTGGCCGATGCGCCGGGTGCGCCGCACGCCCATCAGGCTCAACCGGTTGGTGCGGGCAAGGATCGCATATTGCGAAAGCTGCTGCATATCGGGATAGATATGAATCGTCGTTGCGACCGGATATTCCAACAAACGGCTCCAGAAGCCGAGCCGGCTGACCGCGCGGACGTAGACCTTATCGAGCGTAAAGGCGCCGCGTCGTCCGGGCCGAAGCTCGTAATGCAGCAGGGCACGACTTCGCGGGAACAGCGATGCCGCAAACTCGTCAGGCTGCGGGTTCAATTCGTGCGGCACGCCGTCGCGAATCAAAACCTTAAAGCCGCGTGAAGAATGATTCGACACCGCCAACGAGATCGAGTGGACTTTCCCCAAGGAAGCGATGCGACCGGTATGACGTTCGACCGACATCGATGTTTGCCGTGGAATGGTCAGCAGATCGCCCAGGGCCAGCAGGATCAGCACGGCGTCGAGGAAGATGACGAGCCAGACAACCACCGGTTCCATCGCAACAAATGCGGCCGCCAAAGTCGGCACGAGCGCTGCCAGAACCAGCCGCTTCTGCGGATACACGCGCAGCGCCCAGCCCAACGCCATAAGCGGCATCGCGACGGCCGAAAGCTTCAGCAGTACCAAGGCCAGCGGGGTCACAGCCGGGGCACCTCCACCGAACGAATCACTTCACGCAGTAAATCATCGACCGAGTGGCCTTCCACTTCGGCCTCGGCCGAAAGAATCACACGATGCCGCAACACCGGCAATGCCAACTCGACGACATCGTCGGGCACGGCGAAATCGCGTCCGCGAAAGGCCGCCAAGGTGCGAGCGCCTTGCATCAGCGCAATGCCCGCGCGGGGCGATGCTCCCAAGTGGAATTGCGGCCAGCCGCGTGTCTGACGCACCAGAGCATTGATGTAGCCCGACAGTTTCGGATCAATCAGCACCTGGCCGCTGCGCTGCGTCGCCTCGACGATTTCCGCCGGACTGGTGATCGTTTGCAATTCTTCAAGCCGCCGGTCTAGCTCGATCTGGGCGCTGTGCAGTTCCAAGACCTTGGCCTCTTCTTCGGCACTGGGATAATCGATCACCAGCTTGAACATGAAGCGGTCGAGCTGGGCCTCGGGCAGGTTGTAGGTGCCTTCCGACTCGATGGGGTTTTGCGTGGCCATCACCAGAAACGGCCGCTCGATCTTGTGGCTGACGCCGTCGATCGTCACGCGGCGCTCCTGCATGATTTCCAACAGCGCGGCGTGGGTTTTAGCGGGCGAACGGTTGATTTCGTCGGCCAGCAACAGTTGCGTGAACACCGGACCGGGGCGGAATCGGAATTCCTGCGTCTTCATATCGAAAATCGGTGCGCCGGTAATGTCCGAGGGCATCAGGTCGGCCGTAAATTGGATGCGGCCGAACCGGCATCCCAACACCCGGCCCAAGGTGCGCACGAAAATCGTTTTGCCCAGGCCCGGGACGCTTTCGATCAGCACATGGCCGTTGGAAAACAGCGCCGTGAGCGTGCCGAGGACCAACTCGTCTTGGCCGACGTATATTTTGCTGATTTCGGCGGTAACACGGTCGAAAAGGTCTTTGATCATTATTCTTGCTCGCTTTTTTTACGATATTGAAGCATTTTGGATCGGGCATAATTCCGGTCGCCCGATCGTTTCAACAACAGGGCCAACGCCTCGACATGGCGACCGAAATCCGATGCGCCGATCGGCTCGCTCGGCCTGGGACGCCCGAAAATCGGCCAACGCATGAAACAAAATAGAACGCCGATCATGGCCAAGTGCATGAGAATCCAGTTGGTCGGCCAGATATTGAACATTTCAAGCCCGGTAGGCATCGAAGCTTCCGGATCTTTGCCGCGAATGGACGGACCGCCGGGGTAACTCTCCAAAAAAACCACATTCTTGGCCGGCTCGCCGATCTCGGCAATCAGCTTGCCCGCCAGTTTGCGATGCTCGTGGTTTACCAGCGGCAGATTCAAGAGGAAAGAACCGTTCGCAACGACGATTAAACGACTATCGTTCCAAAGCTCTCGGCTTACCAGCATGTCGTCGCCCGAACGGAGCAATACCTCGGCATTGTCTGAAGGTTGCAGACGGTCGTTCAGCTCGATGTCAGCATGCGAAGCGTCGATATCCTCCAGCCAGGAGGGATCCCCTTGTAGCGATTTCACTTTTTTCGAGGAGCGCGTGCGGTCGAGAGTGAACCAGTCGATGCGTTTGGTTTTGATGTCGTTTTTCCGTGCTCTATTGTTGGAATCCTTGGCGTCGGCCAAACGCTGGCGGATCAGTTCGCGCTGTTCCGGCGGTGCGTCGGGCAAGACATGCTCCCAATACCAAGGGGCGGCGTTGAAATCGCGGCCTACATAAATCAGCGTTCGGTCGGGCTTTTCCGAAAGCCAATCTTCCAGCCATTGGCATACCTCTTTGCTAGGCGGCTCGAAATCGTTCGGAAACCAGACGATGCAATCGGCCTTTTGCTGAAGTCGCGGCGAAAGCATCTGCCAGGATGACACGCGATGGCCCGCCAGGGTGAACATGTCGGCCAAAACCGCCGTGCCATTGACGCTGGTCGAAGCTTCTGAGCCCTCCCGCTGGCCGTAGATCGTTTCGATATCACGCGAACAACCGGCCAGGAGAAGGAGCGCAAGAGAGAGGAGAGGGTAGAGGGTAGAGGGGAGAGGGGAGAGGGGAGAGAGGAGAGAGGAAAGGAAAAAGGGGAGAGGGGGGGATTGAGAGAATAATGGAATGCGCAAACGCTGGGCGGTCGCCGGCATGGCGACTCGATGTTTGCACAATCCATTTTGTTTGATTTGATTCCCCATTCCTCTTTGCTCTCTCTTCTTTCCTCTCTACTAAACACTAACCACTAGCCACTAGCCACTAATCACTAGCCACTAACCACGATCCGCCCTTCTTCGGCCAGGCGCTCGAACTCGTCGAGCCGGAACCAGCAACTCTCGAATCGCGTGCGTTCGAGGGAATGGTGGCCGAAATAGACCTCTTCAAACACCGTGATCGTATGTTCCAACAGTTCGCCCAGCGAAGAACGCCGCCCGACTTCGCGCAAGTATTGCCAATTTGTCTTGCCGCGGGCTAAATGGATGATCTGACGCTTGTCGAGCCGCACCAATTGATGACTGAACAAGTAGATGATTGCCGCGCGGTAATCGCCCTGCTCGTAGCATCGTCGAGCTTCGCCCAGCAGGTCGTCGATATTCTGCGACGGCAGTTCCGGCAACGCCTCGATGCGTTCGGCATCGGCGATGGTTTTCTCGTCTTTGTCGGACGACGGCGTGCGTTCGCGGCGCAGATAGGCAAATATCAGAAGTCCGGCGGCCGTAATCAGGAACAACGCGATGATAGACCAAGCCAGGTATTGCAGCAGCGGCCCGGATAGATCGATCAGAGGCCCTCGGGGCGGCGACACCTCGACCCGACGAACGCCGTCGTTCGAGGCGTCGTACCAAGGGTATCCGAACCACGGTTGCAGGGCCTCGCGGCCGTCGTTTACGGGATCGCTCATGCCAGTTGCCTCGACAGTCGGGCCCCTTCGGCGCGCATCATCAATTCCACCTCCCAACCTTCGCGGCGAATGCGGAGGTCAAGATAACCTAAAAAACGGACCACGGTAAAGTAGCCGACGACGATCCACAACGCCAACGGATAGTAGAGCGTGTAGGTCAGTCCTTCCCACTGCCATTCGTTCAAAAGCATGCCCACGGTGATCTGCATGGAAATCCACAGCGAAACGGCCAGCAGCGAGCCGAATCCCGCGGCGACCATCCACCGCGCGAACAGATCGCCGGCGGCGCCGAAGTGCAGCGCCCGGGTGCGGCGATAGGTGGTGATGCGGCCCGGCTGCTTTCGCAACGGATTGCGCTCCAACAAAATCACCTCGTTGAGATACGGCCAAACGGCGAAGGGGAAAAACCATGTGACCACCAAGGGCATCAGCAAACCGCGAAGCAGCACCTGAAAAACGATCAGTTGCGGCAATGCATGGATCGCCGACCGGAAAACGCTGCCCATATGAGGCCGCTCTTGAAACGCCGCTTCGCCTAAATACAACGTCGCGAAAGATGTGACCAAGGGCGTTTCCCAAACCACCAACATCAGCATCCACCACATATAGGCCATCGGGATCGGCTCATCGAACCCCGGCTCGGCCAAGTCGGCCAAGATCCATGCGTTCAGAAGCATGGCCGGCACAATGCCCAAGGCCAAGGCGCCGATCAACGGCCCGGCAAAAGTGCGGATGACGAACAACGCCAGATCGAGCAGGTCGAGCAACCCGCGTTCGCGAATCACAATTCGATTGCTGTCAAGCTGCATGACGTGTTCCGCGCGGATAGCCGAGGATGACGAAGTAGAAGAACAAGAGAATGCACGACAAGATCGCCGTGGCGGCCTTGATTGCATAGGGCGCGGAAGACGGCGACAAAAACGCCTCGATTCCCGCCGCCAAAACGAACATGACCACGGCGGCCCATAGAATCGACATCGATTCGGTCGCGGCACGGCGCAACGACGCGCCGCGGGTCAGCCCGCGCGTGTCGATCAGCGAAAACCCCATCCGCAATCCAGCGGCTGAACACAGAACAATGGCCGTCAACTCGAACGGTCCGTGGGCGGTGACGAATTGGAAAAAGTTTTCCGCATGGGGCGACTTGGCCATGAAACCGAACGATGTGCCCAGCATGATGGCGTTGAACAGGGTGACATAAAGTCCGCCGATGCCCAGCAGCAGCCCGAAGGAAAAACACCGCAGCCCGATGCCCACATTGTTGAACACATAGAAGCCCGCCATGCCGCTGCCTTGCTCGCCGCCTTCGATCAGTCCGCGGCGGACGGGCGAGGAGTAGCTGTCTTCAAGCTGCATGAGGTGTGTTTTGCCCAATACCCGTTCGGCAAAGCCGGGCGTGTACCAAGCCATGATGCCCGCCAAAAAGAAAACGCCCCAAAACAAGCAGGCTGCCACCCATAGGCAACGATCGCCGAACATCCGCCGCGGCGCCACGAGGAACAACTCGCGGAACCAGGTGCGGTAGTTCAGGGTCTGGCTGCGGTAAAGCTGATTGTGCGCCCGGCCCACGAGTTGATGGAGATAGTCGATCATTGCGGGCGGCAACTGATAGGCGTCGGCCAGGGCAAGATCGGCGCAGGCGGAGCGATATAACGTGGAAAACCGCGTGGCCGACTCGGCCGACAGCGTGCGCCGCCAGGGACGCTCCATCCGCGCACACAGTTGCTCCAACTCGTGCCACTGCTCACGCCTGGTTTTTAGGATATCAACGGTTTTCACAAGCAAGGACTCTCATCAACGTTATTCTTTATTCTTCCTCAACCTCCGCGACTGTATACGGTGAAGGCGATTTAACCGCCGGCATAAACGGCGAATCGCCCGCCGAGGCCGCCGTCTCATGGTCGGTAATGAAAGCGCGATGGTACAGCCCGCAAAGCATCAGATCGAGGTCAATATTCACCGGCAACTCGAACTTTCGCCGCAGGGGCTCGCCCAAGTGCCGGGCGATTTCCATGCGCCGGCCCCAAGGAAACCGCTGCCGCCGGGCGACATACCCCGCCAACGCCCGGGCCAAGGAGCGGTTCGGCTGGAACGACGGCGGAATCAAGGCCGCCAAACGCAAGGCTTCCGGTTCGTCGACGCGCGTCATCTCTTGCAGGTGATGATGCCCCTCGACCACGACCATCGTGCCGCAGGCCAAGTCGCCAAGTCGCTGGAAACGCCGGTTGAGCATGGCGGCCAGCATTCCCACTTGGTAGAAGATCAGCGGCTGGGCGTCCACCTCGCGCAAAATGTTCCGCAAAATGGCTTGCAGCGGCGTGATCGGCAGCCCTTCGACCGAGACGACGCGAATGCCCATCAGCCGCTTGCCGGGCGTTTGGCCGTTCCAAAATGTCTCGAACAGGCCGCCGTAAAACCAAGCCAGAACAAACCACAGCAGCAGGCTGAACCCCATGCCGACGCCGTCGAGTCCGGCGCTGCCGAAAATGAGCGAGAAAATCAACATCCCGACAATGGCAATCCCCAGACGGATGGCGGTGTCGATCAGAAACGCCGGCAGACGGCGAAAAGGCCCTGCCACACGATAGTGGAAGGCGATATTTTCGGGCGTAACAATTTCAATATGCGTATCGAGTTGCCCAGTTGCGTCGATCATGGCCCCATTATGGCGGCAAACCCGCATTACACAAGCGGAAGTTCTTGAGAGGGAAATACCAAAGGGTTGGTACGGTAGTGTTTGGGCACAATTTTTTCCCCGTGTCACCAACACTCCGCCCAGAAACGCTGGTATTGATGGTTGACGACTTTAGAAACATTTGGCCTAAGATTTGGTAGGATCGCTGCTATAGTGTTGAAGCAATGTTGCTCCAGTTACAGGCGGTAGTGTTAAAGCAGGTAAACCAAGTCGTACTGTAGTTGACTGAACGTATTCTCGCCAGTAAGACCATATATTATGAATACCATTCATGCGCCCAAACGCATCGGCATGTTCTTGGTCTACGCCATCTGTTGAAGTAAGCCCATAAGTTAACAAGAACTCTGCTTCAATATGCATTAATTCTTGTCTTTCGCTATGCTCTCCATCTTGGATGTATTCGTCATTCCCACCATCTGTTTGGACTTTTTTTGCACACACACGTAAAGATGCATGTACATGTATTCTGCTATTTTCTTTGTCTATTTCAGTAATTGCACCAAATGCATATTCGGCTCTCAGAGGTCCCTCGCTAGCATCTGGTCGTGATCGAATAACTGAGTTGGTGAGATGGATATCACTTAGTCTGGTCTTTGGAGCCAACAAATTGGCTAAATCCATTAACGATAGGCTTTTTTGCTTCGATTCTGTCATAATCTTTTTAGCTAGCCATGTACATGTTTCGACAGGTATCAGGAATCGGCTCGTCCTCGATTTCCCATCTGGTTCTTGATGGCATGGCAAAACTCGCATTGCCAAGGCAATGTAATATGGGACGCTCGGTATATATGTCTTCTATTGATACAGTAGCTGTTTTCCCCAATGCGGTGAAGATATCAGCAATGGTATACAAGGTCAGATTGGTTTCACCGTTGAGTATCTGGCTGATCCGCCCCTTGCTCTTTTTGAGCATCTCGGCCAATTTTTTCCGCCTAATACCGCGATCCTTCATGGCCTCGCACATTAGTTGAGAAACCTCAACCACTAATCGCTCTTGCTGAAAGATCCGTAAGTCATCCGGGTTATTAGCCAGTCGCGACACGTCACTGTTCAGCATGTCTATTACCTTCTTATGGGTTGTTGATTTTTAGTCGTAATTATTCAGGAACTCTAATCTGATTTCTTCGGCAATTGTAAATTCACGTTCTGGCCACTTACTTTTCGGCGGTTTCCAAAAACCGTGAGTTAAAATCCACCGATCATCGCGACGGAAACAAGGAATCCTAATCATCCCATCCCCGCCCTTGTCACTATGTTTACTTTTTCTTTTGAACGTCCACAGAGAATCTCTTTCGTGCTTGAACACCTGATCGTTTTGAGACATGCGATTCTCACCAATATCAGCTAAACGCCCAAAAAAAGCTAATAGATGGAGCCGATCGCGCTGATGCAAGCTTTCAAGAAATCTCTTTGCTGGCATACTCCCATCCTTACGACGGGCGTATTCAACAGTTCGCAGTCGTCCTCTGGCGGCAATATAAGTATCGTCTTCCGCCATAGTTCAGTTTAGCTTTAACTAAACGTTGGTCAAGTGGGGAAAATGGCACACCACCATATAGAAGTACACTTTAATGTGTAGCATTAGTTTACCGGTAATCCTAGGATTGTCAAATAGTCATCATACCTAATGAATTATAACTAGAATTCACCGGATTGCTCTGCTGCAAACCCTTGCCTGAAGATCATTTCTCTCTGCTCACTGGAATAGATGCAAAAGTATCCTGTGAAAATCACACTTGAAGGCATGCGTCCCGATCTGGTTATTTGATAGACGATGAGCTGGCAAAACACTATTGAATTACTGTCACAAAATTTTCTGAAATGTCAGACCCCGAGTGAAGATTTTTAGCGATCCGAAGAGCTTGGTGAGAAAATGGGAGAAGGAAACCCTGCTCAATAATGCAACAGGTGTTCAATTTTGCTGTAGCAAAAAAGAACAGGCGAGCTGAGGTCGGCTCGGGCAACCAACTCTCAGCTCGCCAGTCGTGATCGGAAACTTGGGTCTCCGATCCGTCGGGGGGGTGCCAAACTTCTCTGCTCTCAAGGGGGTTCGATATGCAAAGGCTTAAATCTACGTGATTTTAGCCTTCACACCGTATGCTCTTCTCAAAACCGGCCCCTGCCTACTAAGCCTCTTCTCTGCTCAGGCCCCGTCGACAGCTTGCGTTGCTGAACTGTTTGCCCGTTTCGCCCCGGGCAACTCATCAACGGCCAAAATATAATGCAAACGATGTGCCATTTAGAAAAAAGAAATCGCGGCAATGCTATTATTTTCTGTTGCGGAAAGCCCAATTGTCATTCTGAGCGCAGCGAAGAATCTCGTAAAATGCGGAAGATTCTTCGCTGCGCTCAGAATGACTCCTGGCCTACCGCGTTTCCACAACAGAAACTATTTGGTCGCCACAATCTGGAAGGTCGACTCGAGGCAGGGGATCCGTCGGTGCAGTGCGATGTAGAGACGCCCGGGCTGTTTCTTTTTCTGCCGCAACGGATCGCCCTGGACGCGCAGAATCCGGAATCGGTAGTGTTGCTCAAGAATCCGCTGCAACACGTTGGGAGAATAGTAGAAAAGATGGTGTTCCGTGTTGTAGTAGTGACCTCGTCTGCGGCGGGGGAAGCCGAGGCGCTCCAGAGAAAGCTTCAATGCCGAGGAAATCGACATGATATTCGGGCAGCCGAGCAGCATTACGCCGCCGGGGCGTAACAGCCGATATACCTCGCGCAGGCAGTCGCCGGGCTGTTTGGGGTGTTCGATGACCTGATCGAGATAGATGCAATCGTAAGATTCCGCTGGAAGTCCGAGTCGGCAGAGATCGCCGGAGTGGATCGTGACATTCAGCTCTCGCGCCACCCGTTGGGTGGTTGTAGGATCCACGTCGAAACCCTCGGCCGTCCAACCGCGTTGCATGGCGGTTTTCAGCTCCAGCCCGTCGCCGCAACCGATTGCCAGCATCCGGCCCACGGATACATACTGCTCGATCAGGGCGAAGTTTTCCTCGCGGCGTTTCTCGGCTACCGCTTCATAAGCGGCTCCGGGCCCAAACGGCTGGTCCGCGGGGATGTATTCCGAGTACAACTTGGCCAAATAGGCGTCGGTATACTGGGGATTCATGAATTTCATGCCGCATCCGCCGCAGCGTGCGATAGCAATACTGCGATAATCCCGGCCGAACGGCCGGATTACGGAGGAGGCACAAAGCGGACACGCCTCTAAAGGCGAATCAAATTCCAACGGCGGTTCGCCATGCATAACATCATGCCACAAGAACCCGTTTGTTTGACAAAAAAGTTCCGAGGACGTGTGCTACGCCCTCGGAACTTTTGTCATGCTACCAGAAGTGGGTGATGTCGCCAATATGTTTTCAGGCGAGGTTTTCTTCGCCTGAAATGTTGGTTGTTATTGGTTGAGGTGGATCGTCTTGGCCGGCGGAAAGCCGTTGAACCACGTGGAGGACGCGCGGCTATAGGCCCCGATGTTTTCGCTGTAGACGTAATCGCCCAGGTTGAGTTCGGGCAATTCCTCGGAAAGCGAGATCGTATCCAAGGCATCGCAGGTCGGACCGAAAACCGAGCAGATTTCGGTCTCACCTTTTTTGAAGGCCTTTAGGTGGTATTGGCAATGGTCGAAGATGATGCCGGAGAATGTGTGGTAAACGCCGTCGTCGATATAGTAGCAGCGTTTGCCGTCGCGCATGGCTTTGCCGATGACTTTAGCCACACAAGTGCCGGCCGTGGCGACTAGGAATCGGCCGGGCTCGGCCAGAATTTCGATATCGGGCGGGAAAAGCCGCTCCAGCTCGGCGTTGATCCGTTTGGCCAGCGTTTTGAACGGTTGGACCTGGGCGTCGTAGGGGGCCGGGAATCCGCCGCCGATGTCGATCAGGTTCATCTTAAAGCCGCGATCGGCCGCCTCACGAAACACGCCGGAGGCAAGGTTTAGTGCCTGGACGTAATTTTCGAAGTTGGTCGTTTGGCTGCCGACGTGGAAACTGAGACCCTCGACGATGAGCCCCGATTTGTGAGCGAATTCGATCAGTTCGACTGCTTCGCCCGAGGAAGCCCCAAACTTGGACGACAGTTCGACCATTGCTCCGGTGTTGGGCACGCGCAACCGCAGAGCCAAGCCCGCATGGGGCGCGTATTTGCGAATTTTGCGGATTTCCTCGAAATTGTCGTAGGTGACCAGCGGCTTGTAGGGATCGAGTTTTTGGAGCGTCTCGTTGGCCTTGATCGGGTTGGCGTAAATGATTTTATCCCAGATATAATCCTGACGCTCCTTGGCCGGCAGATCCTTGATGTACTTGTAGACGATCTCGAATTCGGGCATCGAGGCTACGTCGAAGCTGGCGCCCGCCTTGTACAACGTTTCGACAATGGCCGGATCGGAATTCGCCTTCACGGCGTAATAGGCTTGCACGCGCGGCAGCCGTTTTTTGAATTCGGCGTAGTTGGCGCGGATTTCGTCGTGATCGACGACGAATAGTGGGGTGCCATGTTCCTTGACCAGTTCCTTCAAGACGCTCTTCTGTACCATTGTCGGGCCTTGTTCTCCTTAAAACCGTAGGGTGTGCGGAACACACCGAAAACCCACTCAGTTGAATACATTAAGATGCACGCACCTTGCAAACTACAAAGCCTACACGAATTAGGGTGCGTTTCAAGCACCCGGCGATGTTAATTTACGGTTGGATCGGGCGGTAGATCCTTCATGTGCAGCATGGATTTCAGCAGCGTTTGGCCGATTTGGCGGAAAACGGTTTCCCAAAGGGTGTCATCCGTCGAAAAAACGGCCTCGGCCGTTGCAGGCATGGTGCGCCAGGCGCCTTGGTCGATCTCGCTTTCAAGCTGGCCGGCGCCCCATCCGGCATGACCGATAAACAGCTTGTAGCTAGGTTCCTCGGAAAGCACCAGGGTGTCGAGATGCGTTTTTTTTGCGGCAAAAAATACGCCCGGGACCGGTTCAATTTCCGCCAGGGGGGGCCTGTTGTGCAGCGACATCAAGGGACCGGGCACCGGCCCGCCTAAATAGATCGGTTGCCGGGTATGGCACGGCGAGCTGCCTACTTCGCGCCAAAGCTCCTGAATCGTCTTCTGCAACGGATGATTGACGACCACCCCGAACGCTCCATCGCGGCTATGCTCGATCAGCAAAACCAGGGCGCGCGCAAAATTGGGATCCGCTAATTGCGGTGAAGCTACCAGCAAGTGGCCGGCAAGCGAGTGCATAGGCTTGACGCCGTGTTATTCGGCTATCTGCTGTACGGTGAGGTCGGCCAATTGGCGACGGAAACGAGCGGCTTGATACAAGTACGTGTTTCGCTTCGGCACGCTGCCTGCTACTTTAGCCAGCCGTTCACACTTGAGGGCCAAAGCCAATTTCACTTCGGCCAACTTCTTTTTTTCCGCCGCCTTACTCATCTTCGCATCTCCTGCTGGATTGGTGCAAAACGCCCCTCTGCTGGGTGGCAATAGTTCTTCAAAGCCTTTCTATTATAGCACTCCGTCGCCGTTTGCCAACGGGAGAGGCACACACAAACTGGAGAACTGCAAACGTCGCCAAAACAGCCATTCTGAGCGAAGCGAAAAATTTCCATGAGTCTATGCAAGTTCCAATACGCTAATGAGATCCTTCGCTTCGCTCAGGATGGCTGTTTCTTCGCGACCAATGACTATGATGTTCTCTTGGCTTCCCCAAATTGACGGCAGGTTGACGAAAGTGCGTGGGTGGGCGATATTGACCGATTATGAAAACTCGCTTCGAGTTCGTTTATGTGCTCAACGTCATGTCCGACGACCACCCGGGCATCGTGGCGGCTGTCACCGGCGTGGTTGAATCGTTGGGCGGCAATATCGACGCCTGTAGCCAAACGGTCCTGGGGGGATACTTTACCCTCATTATGATCGTCAGCCTGCCGCAAGCGATCGAGCCGGCCAAACTGGCCGAGCAGGTGCGCGGCGCGGAATCGACGGGCTCGGATCTGCAAGTGCTTGCCCGGCCTGCGCTGCCCGGCTCCATTTCAGGCGATAAGGAGACGACCGAGCATTTCGTCATCACGGCCTTTGGGCCCGACCGGCCCGGCATCGTCCGTCATTTCAGCCAATATCTGGCCGGCAAGGACATCAACATCGTCGATCTTTTCGGCGACCGCAAAGGGAACGACTTTGTGCTGATCGGCCAAGTCGAGGTGCCCGCGCGCTGGGACATCCGGCTGATGCAAACCGATTTGGAGCAGATGGGCCAGGAACTCGGTTTCACAGTCAAGTTGCAGCACGAAAACATCTTCGTTGCCACCAACGAATTGCGGCTGACCGTTCAAAACAAAAGGCTTGGTTCGCCTTAACGAATTTCCGTTTTTCCAATCCTTAATCCCCGGCATTCCGCCATGCTTCGCACCGACGAAATTCTTTCGACAATCCACATGCTGCACGCCGAACATCTCGACGTGCGTTCGGTCACTTTGGCGTTAAGCCTCGAAGATTGTGCCGGGCCGAGCATCGAGCATTTGTGCCGCAAGGTTCGGCAGAAAATCACCTCGCGTGCCAGCCGGTTGGTCGAGGTGTGCGACCGCGTGGGCGCGAAATACGGCATTCCCGTGATTAACAAGCGGCTGGCGATTTCGCCGGCTGCGTCGCTCTTGGCCGGTCACGGCCGCGCGGCGGCGGTGCAGTTGGCCAAAACGCTCGACCACGTGGCCGAGGATTGCGGCGTCGATTTCGTCGGTGGATTCACGGCTCTGGTGCAAAAAGGCGTTACGGAAGGCGATAAGGCGGTGATCGACGCCTTGCCCGAGGCCCTGGCGCAAACCAACCGCGTCTGCGCATCGGTCAACGTGGCGACACGCCGGGCTGGCATCAACATGGACGCCGTCGGCGAGATGGGTCGCGTTTTGTTGCGCATTGCTGAAGCGACGGCCGACCGGCGCGGCTTCGGTTGCGCCAAATTGGTGATCTTCTCGAACATTCCCGAAGATAATCCGTTCATGGCCGGAGCATATATGGGTTCCGGCGAGCCGGAGGCGGCCGTGAACATCGGCGTTTCGGGCCCCGGCGTGGTTTGCAGCGCCTTGAAACGTCGTATAGCCCTCGGCGAACGGCTTACGCTGGGCGATTTGGCCGAGGAAATCAAAATCACGAGTTTTCGCGTCACCCGGGTCGGCGAATTGATCGGCCGCGAGGTGGCCCAAGAGTTGGGCGTCGTTTTCGGCATCGTCGATCTCTCGTTGGCTCCCACGCCGACCGTCGGCGATAGCATTGGCGAAATCCTGAAAACGCTCGGCATCGAGCAGATCGGCGCGCCGGGCTCGACAGCCGCCGTGGCCATGTTGAACGATGCCGTAAAGAAAGGCGGGCTGTTCGCATCGAGTTCCGTCGGCGGTTTGAGCGGTGCTTTTATCCCGGTAAGCGAGGACGCCGAGCTGGCGGATGCCGTCGGCCGGGGGCATCTCGTGCTCGAAAAGCTTGAAGCGATGACTAGCGTCTGCTCGGTCGGGCTCGACATGATCGCCATCCCCGGCGATACGCCTGCCGAAACCATTGCCGCCATCATTGCCGACGAAATGGCTATTGGCGTGATTAACGACAAGACGACGGCCGTCCGTTTGGTGCCAATTCCCGGCGCGAAGGCGGGCGACGTGGTCGATTTCGGCGGACTGTTCGGCTCCATGCCCGTCATGGAAATCCGCAACAGCGGAGCCAGTAAGGCATTCGTGCGTTTCGGCGGTCGGATCCCCGCCCCTATCCAAGCGTTGCGGAATTAGCGAAACCGCAGGTCCTATTGCGCCCTGCATTGCCGATGAACCTTTCCACGGCCAATCAGACGACACACTCGGCCGGAACAGTCGCGTTTGCGGTCGAATAACGCTCGTTGGCTATGTCGGTATCAATAGACCTCACGCAGGACAGGCTCGTTCAATAGTCCCGCCGGCAAAACATGAATGCGGCGAAGAAGAGGACGATGCCCTCGAAGCCCAACGATGTGCCGAGCACCCAGGCAATGGAACGGCCGCGCAGAATGTCGCTCACTTCTTTCTGGGCCGCATGCATGCGGAGCATTTGGGGGCCGCGGGGCTGCTCCGGAAGCTTGGCCATCGTCATCAAGGATCGTTCCAGAAGTTTAATCGTATCGGTCGTCTTCGGTAGCACGGTCTTGATGCCGTAAACGATGTCGTGAGCGAGGTCGAGCGAGGAGGACTCATCCGGTGCGTCCGTTTCGGCCGGTGGTGATGATTCCGCGTCCTCGTGCGTTTCATGATTCTTCGGCGTACGGTTTTTTGTCTCCACCCGAACTGCGGCAAAGTCCACGCCTTTCTTCTGCATCGTCGTGAACATCAGCAAGCTTTCCTCTGCCGTCCCGACAGCCCAAATGCCAAACCAAAACAAAAGCGTCAACAACAGGGCCGCAATGGTGGATCGCGTGAGCACTCCGAGAAACACACTCACCGCGAACAGGTAGCTGAAGAAACAGACCACCAAGGGAATGGCAAGAAACAGGCCCGGCTCCCAGACTCCGCCGCGCAGCCCAATGATCAGGAAACAGGCCGCGCAGAAGACGGTCACCTGCAAGGCGGCAAACAGCAATCCGGCGACATACTCGGTAAAAAAAAGACGCAGCCGGCTGATCGGCTTTGAAACGTACAGATCGATCGACCCGATGGTCATCAGGTCGGGAAAGATCCCAGCCGTCGAGACCAGGGCCAGGATGGCCGCAATCCAGGAAAGCCAAGTGCCGATCCCGATTTGCACGAACAAGTTCTTATAAAACTGCTCTACCGGAATCTGCTTCGAGTTGAATATGCGGTTGTCGAACTGCCAAAAAAGGATCTTCAAACCTTCCTCGTTGATTCCCACACAGGCAAAACACGCCACGACCAGACCTGAGAGAATCAACACCAGCCAGAAGAGTTTCTTCGAGTTCAGGTTGCGGTAGGCTTCCAAGAAAATCGCCCAGGTTTGCGTCACTAGCGGGCTCCTTGCGTCGGCGAATCGGAAATGACCTGAATGAATAAATCCTCGAGCGAGTGCCGGAGCGGCTGCACCGAGAGAATCACCTGCCCGCGACTCCGCAGCCCGTCGATCATCGGCTGAATCCGCACCGGATCGCCGCAGCTGATTCGGAGCCTGTTGCCTTCGATTTCCACCGACTCGCCTGTCGGAAGTTTTCCAACTTCCCGAGACTGCGCGGCGTCTGAACTGCACTCGGCCGACTCGCTCACCGACAGACAGGCGGCTAACTCGCAAGGCAGCACGGCCCGCATCGCATCGCGCATTGCCTGGTCCGGCTGGCCATGCACTTGGATTTCAAAATATTCGCTGCCGGCGGTCAACTCTTCGATTGTTCCCTGCCGAACCACTTTGCCGGCCGACAGAATGGCGACTCGGTCGCAGACACGCTCGACTTCGCTGAGCATGTGACTGTTCAAGAAAATCGTCTTGCCCTGGCTCCGGAGCATGCAAAGCACCTCGCGGATTTCCCACCGGCCGACGGGATCAAGGCCGTCGGTCGGCTCGTCCAGGACCAACAGGTCGGGATCGTCCATCAGTGCCTGGGCCAGCCCGATGCGTTGTTGCATCCCCTTCGAGTACGTGCCGAGCTTGGTGTCGGCCCACTTCGTCATATCGACCAGATCGAGCAATTCGGCCGAGCGGCGTTTGCGGGTGGGCCGATCGACTTTCGCCAATGCCGCAAAAAACTCCAGCGACTGCCGGCCGGTCAAGTAGGGCGGAAAGCGGAAGTGTTCGGGCAGGTAGCCCACACGGACCAGGGTCTCTTTGTGCCCGATCGGATGCCCAAGGATCGTCCCCTCGGCCCGCGTAGGCCGGACAACGGTCATCATAATCTTCACCAACGTGCTCTTACCGGCGCCGTTGGGCCCCAACAGCCCGAAGATCTCCCCCGTCCGAACCTGCATCTGAATCCCGCGGAGCGCTTGTATCCGGCGACAATACGTCTTGGCGACATCCCGAAGATCAACAGCCAGATCAACCATGATTGTTTCCTACATTGCCAATCAACGTTTCCGTGGCCGACAAGTCAACAAACATCGGTGTCAGAAAAACTCCTACCGGCGTGATTCACCGTTCAAACGTTGATGCTACAACGGAAATAGCGAGTCTATCTCTTTATTCTATTCGCTCGGCAGCCGGATTTATTGGAACAGAAAACGGCAGGCAGTTAGAATCCGGGCGTCCAACGTCTTCGTGTTCGACGCTCTTAGAAGCATCCTCGCAAGAATGCCGTGATCGAGGTTTGATCCGACGTGACCGACACACCGTTGCTCCACGTCTCATTCAGGTATTCCGTGCCATACATATACATGTGGTGCGTTCCGGTGGTGCGAATCTCCGTATGATCAACCTGGAGGCCGATGTTGAAGTGTTTGCTGAGCGGAGTTTCGGCGGCAAGAGCAAGATGCAACGCCCCGCCATGCGTGCTCTCCATCGTGTAGCGATGCTTCCCTTCGTCCTCATAACCAGAAATGTGGTGATCGACGTTGTAGGCGGCCGTCGCGCCCCAGTCGCCTTGAAATGTCACCAAAATCGGCCGCATATGCTTGAAACGCAACGTCGTGCTGAGCTGGCCGCCGATGTAGCCGATGTAATATTGCTGGTTGAACGAAATCGTGTCTCCGTCCCAACGATAGCCCACTTCCGGAAGATTCGGAAACGTATGATCGTTGATAAGTTGGATGCCGTTGTGGGCCATCATGTCGAAACGCTGGAACCGGAACCCGACGAGCGGCCAGATTTCGATCGGCAAATTGCCGCAACGATCCGCGAGTTTAATGCTCCCTTCCAATTCGATCATTTGGGCATCGACCCATCGTTGGGGTGAGGCCGACAAGCTGGCTGGCGCGCGGTCCGGCCCCGACCAGTCGAAGTCTTCCTGCCTTCCATAGGATTCATTGGTTACAGGTGTCAACCACTGGAAATGCGTTTTCCAATTCGGCTTCTCCACGCCGACCCGCAAACCGTGCCATGTGGCATCGAGCGACCAATTGAGCTTGCTTAGCGGAGTGTATTGGTCCGGTCCGTCAAGTGGCGACGTGCCAAACTCATAGGTCGTGTGGCTGTTGAACATCGAGCTGATGCGATAATCGATGGTCCATGCCCGATTGTGACACTGCATTGCCCCGTCGATATCCGCGTCGAAGGCTGCCTCCTTGGAATTCTCGGCCGAAGCGAGCAATAATGAAGATGCCGCAACCGTTTTTTCGTCGGTTACGGCAGTCGTTCGGTTTTCGTGGGAAGCGAAGAACGCCTCGTCGCCTTCATCGGCCAACAGAGCTTTTGCATGAGTTGTCAAAACGATTGTCAACGATAATACCGCTGGCAAAGTGCACAATCTCATGGCACAGACTCCAGGATAGTTGGAGGCCATTGAACCCCGTATGGTTCTTACCCGAATTTCACATGCACGCCCGATTCGGATTCGACGGTCTCGCTGAGTTTGATCGTGGCGCCCGGAGGAGCACGGCGTTCCGAGACGATGCCTCGGGCCGACGTGGATAAGAACTCGTAGAACACGGCGGCCGGTCCGGTGGGGAAGCGGGTGCGCAATTGTTCGAGCACTTCGGCCCAACGCAATCCGCTGCGATAGATCGTGCGGTAGGCAGCCATGATTTCTTGGATCGCGGCTTGATTGAAGCCTGCGCGGCGCAGCCCGATCTTATTTAGCCCGACGACCAAGCTGCTTAAGCCGTCGATCGTGACATAAGGCGGCACGTCTTGCGTCAAATGTGCCTGCCCGCCAACCATCGCCAGGGTACCGACGCGGCAGAACTGGTGGACGCCCGCCGCTCCTGAAATATACGCGCGATCAGCCACATGCACGTGGCCGGCCAGCATTGCATTGTTGGTCACGATCACACTATTTCCCAAGTGGCAATCGTGGGCCACATGCGAATTGACCATCAGCAAGCAACTGTCGCCGATGACCGTGGCGTGATCGGGCAGCAAGGCGCGATGAATGGTCACATTCTCGCGAATGGTGTTGCCCGAACCGATAATGACGCGGCCCGGTTGCTCGGGAATATGGATGTGTTGAGGCAGACCTCCGAGAACGGTCCCCTCGAACACATGATTGTTGGCTCCTAGCGTCGTTCCTTCCTTCAGGACCACACGACTTTCGAGAATACATCCCGTGTCGATCACTACGCCCGATTCAATGATGCAAAACGGTCCAATTTGGGCGTCCGAACAAATTTGGGCCGATGGGCTGACCAGGGCTGTCGGATGAATGCTCACGGGAGTAGTTACCTCGTGGAAAAGGAAATATAGGAGAAGGTGGAAACCTTTATGGCGAAATGCCTGTTAAACCTTATCGGTTAGCTGAAAGCTCTGGATTAAATAGGACCTAACACCAGGAAATGTTTTTTTGGGAATAATTAGTTATTGGCTAGCTAAGCCGGGGGGGACAATATCATAATTCGCATTTGAA
>CAYWGR010000053.1:1408-6746 GCA_964458015.1 uncultured Planctomycetaceae bacterium | reverse complement strand
TCAGAATTTGCCCCCCGTTCCAAGGGGATGCTAGACAATATCGGCCTGGAAACGGATGATGGAAGGCATGAACGCCGACCAACGCCGACTCTTCGACACCGAGCCAGAGCCGTGGGAGGCCGACGACCAAGCGGAGCAGTGGGTAGCCTCGGTGGTTTTGTCGGCCGGCCCGGCGCAAGAGTTCGACTATCTGGTGCCCGATGCCCTTGGCGATGTCGTGGAACTGGGCCGGCGGGTGAACGTGCCGCTGGGCAAAAGCAACCGTCTGGTGGTGGGCTATTGCGTAAAGCTGGAAAACCGGCCGGCCGGCAGAAGACTGAAACCTATTCATTCGGTGATCGACGGGCAAAGTCTGCTTTCGCCCGCCATGTTGCGGCTAACGCGGTGGATCGCCGACTACTATCTCTGCGGTTGGGCTGCGGTGCTCGATGCCGTGGTGCCGGCCGGCGTGCGCGGCGGTGCGGGCACACGGATGGCCACGCTCCTTTCGGTCGATCCGGATGCGGCACGGCAGTTGGACCAACTGAAGTTGTCGCCTAAGCAGTTGAACGTGCTGCAAATCTTAGCGGCGGCCACAAAACCAATGCAGCCCGGCGAATTGGCCCGCGCGGCATCATGTACGCCTGGGCCCATCACATCACTGCGTCGCAAGGGACTGATTCGCTCGCGGACGGAGCGAATCTCATCGTTGCAGGCCGAGGAGTCGCCGCACGTCCGCGAAGAGCATCTGGTGATGAACGCGGATCAAGATCGGGCATTGCGGGCAATTCTGAAGGCGATGAACGCGCCGCGGTATGAGACCATCTTGCTCCACGGCGTAACCGGCAGCGGCAAAACGGAAGTTTACATCCAGGCTATCCAAGAGGTGATCCATTTTGGACGGCAGGCGATTGTTTTGGTACCGGAAATCAGTTTGACACCGCAGACGGTCGAGCGGTTTCGCCGGCGTTTCGGGGCCGTAGCTGTTTTGCACAGCCATTTGAGCGATGCCGAGCGTCACTGGCATTGGCAACGGATTGCCGAGGGGCGAGTCTCCGTCGTCGTTGGGGCCAGGAGCGCCATCTTCGCGCCGACGCCCCATTTGGGACTGATTGTGTTGGACGAAGAGCATGAATCGTCGTTCAAGCAGGAGAGCGCTCCGCGATATCACGCACGTGATGTGGCCATCGCCCGGGCCAAGGCCGAAGGGATTCCGCTGGTGTTGGGATCGGCCACACCGTCGTTGGAAAGTTGGCACCGCGCGCGGACGGGCGAATATACGCTGGTCGAAATGCCGCGGCGCGTGTTGGATCGGCCAATGCCAATGGTCGGCACGATCGATCTTCGCGGTCAGAAACAGAGCGGCGGTCTTTCGGGCGGGGCGATCAGCCGGCAGTTGCGGGCTGCCATGAAAACCGCCTTGGACGAGGGCGGACAAGTCATTTTACTGCTGAATCGCCGCGGTTTTTCGACCCACATCCAATGCCCCACCTGTGGGCATGTCGTGCGATGTCCGGAATGCGATATCGCCTTGACGCACCACTGTACCGAAGAAATTGCGTTATGTCATTATTGTGATTTTCAGGTGCCGGCGCCGACAAAATGCCCCACATGCGATTTTGTCGGCATCCGCTACTCGGGATTGGGTACGCAACGGCTTGAAGCGGAAGTGCGGGCTCGATTTCCCGATGTTTTGACGCTTCGGATGGACACCGACACGATGCAAGCCCACGGAAGCCACGAGCGGGCACTGGCCGCGTTTCGGTCGGGCAAGGTGCGGATCTTGTTGGGCACGCAGATGATCGCCAAGGGGTTGGATTTCCCCAATGTGACGCTCGTGGGTGTGATCAACGCGGATACCGCGCTGCATTTGCCCGATTTTCGCGCGGCCGAACGCACGTTTCACTTGGTCACGCAGGTGGCAGGGCGAACGGGCCGTGGGCCGAAGGGCGGGCGCGTGTTGGTTCAAACCTTCAGCCCCGATCATCCGGCAATTTTAGCGGCGATCCGGCACGACTACGCGGCCTTTGCGGCCGGCGAGTTGCCGATGCGGGAAATGTTGCGTTACCCCCCGTTTGCCGGCATGATCCGATTAGTAATCCGTGGGCCGTCAGAGCCGGTTGTATCTGAGTTTGCCTTGCAAATTGCCCAACGGATTGCGGCGGCGATGCACGAGCAAAAGACCGACGCCCGAATCCTGGGGCCCGCGCCGTGCCCGTTCGCCCGGCTAAGAGGGAATTACCGTTTCCAGATTCAAGTGCAGGGTGCGGAAATCGGGAAGCTGCGCGAGGCGGTGCGCGAAGCGACAGACGGTCTGGAATCGCCGGAAGACGTGCAATGGATCGTGGATGTGGACCCGGTCGAGATGCTGTGAGGCTAGGGGCTAGGGATTAGGGGCTAGGGACTAGAATCTAGTTTTCGCTAGGGCGGGTCTAGCGTAACAATGGCTCGCGTGGAATTTCTCGCAAAATGGCGGGCCGTCGCTTCGCTCGACCCGCCCTACGCATTTCCTAGAACCTAACCCCTAATCCCTAGCCCCTAGCCCCTATTCTCTGCTTCCCGTAGAATAAGCACCATGTCCTATCGTTCGATCAAACGTGTGCTTGGCGAGACCAGCCTGGAGCGGAAATGCCGTTTCCTGTTCGGTGCGTGTTTGTTGCTGCTGATTACGGCCAGTTTCTGGTGGTACGGCAGCCAAACCGAGAAAATGGTCTACCGGCAGAACCGGAACACCGGCCGGCTGCTAGTCGATCAAGTGATGTACATCAAGCACTGGGAAAGCTTGGAGACGAACGAGAAGTTCTTGCCTCTGGTTCAAGACTTGACCAAGCGGTTGAGCAAGCAGGAATACGAGTGGCGTTTTTTAAAGCCCAACAGCACCGATGGCGCAAGCGCGCCGCGCGATGAATTCGAGTGGGCCGTGTTGGATCGCTATAACAAACCGCAAACCCAGCGGCCCAACCCCGATGATCCCGATGGGTTTCGTGATCGGCTCGTTAGCAACAATGACGAGTACCAATACTTTCAGCCGGTCTATGCTGAGAAATCTTGCTTGCTGTGCCACAATGTCACTTCCGGCGGATTCGACCTTAGCGGGGCGGGACTTTCGTTGGGCGGCAATGTAACCACCGGCGCGCCGTTGGCCGAGAACGACCTGATGGCCATCGTCAAGGTGACCATTCCGAATGGTCCGACACAACGGGCGCTCAATTGGAATCGGGCGATCTTGCTTTCGACGGCCATTATCACGGTGTTCACCGCGATGGTCGCGTCGTATATCATCGTGCGCTATGTGATCGTCAAACCGTTGCGACATTTGCGCGACGTGAGCGACGCCATTAGCCGAGGCAACACAGGGCTTCGGGCCGACATCCATACGGGCGACGAATTCGAGGGGTTGGCCACGGCCTTCAACCGCATGTTGCGCCACATGACCACGGCCCAGGAGGAACTGCGGCAGGTGAACGCCAACCTGGACGGCAAGGTAGACGAACTGGCCCAGGCCAACATGCGGCTCTACGAGTTGAACATGCTCAAGAGCGATTTCTTGGCCACGATGAGCCACGAGCTGCGCACGCCGCTGAACAGTATCTTGGGATTCAGCGAGGTCTTGGGCTCGATCGATGCCTTGGATGAGAAGCAAAAACGCTATGTGCAGAACATCCAGAAGTCGGGCAAGACGCTTCTGGAGATGATTAACGATATTCTCGATTTAGCCAAGATCGAGAGCGGCAAGATGGAAACGCGGCTCACCGATTTCCGCATCTCGCAGGTCGTAACGGCCCAATGCGACATGGCCCGGCCTTTGACCGAGCGCAAAAACATCGATTTAGACGCCCACATCCAGCCGGATCTGCCGCCGATGCATCAAGACCAAGCCCGGGTGCAGCAGGTGCTCAACAACTTGCTGAGCAATGCCATCAAGTTTACGCCCGAGGGCGGACGCATCACGGTATCGGTGCGACGCGACGACGCGAATTTCCTAGTGCTCGACGTAAGCGACACGGGCGTGGGCATTGCCGAAGAGGATCAGCAGACCATCTTCGAGAAATTCCGCCAAGGGAAAACAGCCATGCCCAGCGGCGACGCCATGACACGCGAGTATTCCGGCAGCGGGCTGGGGCTCTCGATCGTCAAAGAGCTGTGCCGACTGCTCGGCGGCGAGGTTCTGCTGCAAAGCGAATTAGGCAAGGGCAGCACGTTTACGATCCGGTTGCCCTGGGTTCTCGAAGACCAGCCGCGACTCGACTCGGCGCTGGTCGAAGGCTTTGAGGAATTCACGAAGCAGCGGTTTGATATGGGGAAGTAGTTTTTAGTTTTTAGTTTTTAGTTGTCAGTTAGCAGTTTTTAAAAGATTGAGAATTTGTGGGGAATGGTGTTGAATTCATGCAGGATTTTCAGAAGCTCAATGTCTGGAAAAAATCGCATCTCTTGACGATTGATGTTTATGCTGCGACTCGGAATTTCCCCAAGGACGAGCTCTATGGTTTAACAAGTCAAACACGTCGGTCCGCGGCATCCATTCCGGCGAATATTGCATAAGGATGCGGCCGGGATGGCGGTGGTGATCTTGCCAGATTCCTGCAAATAGCCCTTGGTTCCGCGAGTGAATTGGAGTATCACCTATTACTTGCTCGTGATCTTCGATTCTTGGAAGATGAAAGCTGGAAGGAACTTACAAGTAAGGTATGTGAGATCAAGCAAATGCTGACTTCACTGATCCGAAAAGTACGCCATCCTAAACCGCTCGTAACTGACAACTGAATACTGATAACTGACAACTGATAACTATGACTGTTCCTGAAATTCAACTTTTCGCCGACGGCGCGTGCAGCGGCAATCCGGGCCCGGGCGGCTGGGCATTTATCTTGCGCCATGGAAAGACCGGCAAAGAGAAGGAAGCCTCGGGCGGCGAACGCGAAACCACGAACAACCGCATGGAGCTGACCGCCGTCATCGAAGGGCTTAAAGCACTTACCCGGGCAACGTCGGTGGAACTCGTGACCGACAGCACCTACGTAGGCAAGGGCATCACGGAGTGGATGGCCAAGTGGAAGCAAAACGGCTGGCGACGTCGCGAAGGCAGTAAATGGGCCGAAGTCAAGAACGAAGATCTTTGGCGCCAGTTGGACGTTTTGCTCGGCAAGCATCACGTTCGATTCACGCACGTTCGCGGTCATTCCGGCCATCCCGAGAACGAGCGTTGCGACACCTTGGCCGTGGCGGCGTATCAGAAGTATCTGAGGTGAAAAGCTCAAAGCTTCATAAAATTGAACCGATCTCGTCGAATCTCGTTCCGAAGCTCCGGCTTCGGAACGCCATGTGGAGATTGAGCGAGTTTCCCAAGCTGGAGCTTAAG
>CAYWGR010000053.1:343-1398 GCA_964458015.1 uncultured Planctomycetaceae bacterium | reverse complement strand
GACGACTTTCCCTCTCCCCTCTTGTAGATGTGCTATATTTCCTGAGAATAGGAATCGCCCATCATGTCCAACGGCACATCTGCAATTCAAACCGCCGACGTCCTCGTCAAGGCCGACGATTCGACCGACCGTTATGCCGTGCGGGTTGGCAATTTGCAGCACTATTTCGGCGAAGGCGACTTGCGCAAGCAGGTGCTCTTCGACAATAATCTCGATGTGGCGCGCGGTGAAATCGTCATCATGACCGGCCCTTCAGGCTCGGGCAAAACCACGCTTCTGACCTTGATCGGCACGCTGCGCACCGTGCAGGATGGAAGCCTTCGGGTGTTGGGGCGTGAATTGCACGGCGCTACGCCCGATGCGTTGATCGAATTGCGCCGTGAGATGGGGTTTATCTTTCAGGCCCATAATTTATTCGAGTCGCTCACGGCTCTGCAAAACGTAAAGATGGGCCTGGAGCTTTTTTCGCTCGATGGCGATGCGAACTCCGCGCGGGGTTCGGAAATGTTGACCCGGCTGGGGCTTGGCCATCGCATTCATTACAAACCCGGTTCGCTTTCTGGCGGTCAAAAACAACGCGTGGCAATCGCTCGCGGCCTGGCCCATAAACCAAAGTTGGTTCTTGCCGATGAACCGACGGCCGCACTCGATGAGAAGTCGGGCCGTGAAGTGGTCACATTGTTCCAAGAGCTTGTAAAAACCGAAAATTGCACGATTATTCTGGTGACCCACGACAATCGCATCCTGGACGTAGCCGATCGCATCGTCAATCTCGTCGATGGGCACATCCGCTCGAACGTGTTGGTCAAAGAATCGGCGTTGATTTGCGAATTCCTCCAGGCGTGTCCTGTGTTTTCGCGATTGACTCCCAAGACCTTGAGCGAAACGGCCGACCGGATGACGTTGGAACGTTTTCCCGCCGGCGCGATCATTACGCGGCAGGGCGATCCGGGCGACAAATTCTATGTGATTCGCTCGGGCCAGGTTGAGATTCTGGTCGATTCCGGCGCCGGCCCCACGCATGGAGACGGCGCCGGTTGTCAACCATTACGGAT
>CAYWGR010000053.1:0-333 GCA_964458015.1 uncultured Planctomycetaceae bacterium | reverse complement strand
CCAAGCAAGTGGCCGTGCTTGGCAAGGGCGATTTCTTCGGCGAGGCGGCCCTATTAACCGGCGCACCGCGCAACGCCACGGTGAAGGCCGTCGAACCGTTGGAAGTTTACTCCTTGGGCAACGACGACTTCCAGGCAGTGATCCGAGCCAGCGCTACCTTTGAAGAGGAATTGCGCAAAGCTCTCTTTGCCCGGCAATAGCAGAGGCCATTGCTTCTCGAAAAAGTGCCGTCACGGAAGTAATACTGCAATCGTCGCGGGCCGGCAACTCTTGGAATTGTAAAGCTTCGTCCAACCCGTCAGCGCAGAGTTTTTGTCGGGGAGTGGCCTACTC
>CAYWGR010000052.1:26516-31239 GCA_964458015.1 uncultured Planctomycetaceae bacterium | reverse complement strand
GCAACGGCATTGTCGTGGCCGAGGGCGGCTGCATGTTCGTGCTCGAACGGCTTGCCGATGCGAAAGCCCGGGGTGCGAAGATCTACGGTGAGATAGCCGGGTATGCCATCAACAGCGACGCCACCGATTTTGTTTTGCCCGATCCGGGGCGGCAAGCCGAATGCATCGGTTTGGCGCTGCGTCGAGCGGGCCTTTCGCCGGAAGATATCGATATCGTCAGCACCCATGCCACGGGCACGTCGTCGGGTGACGCCCAGGAGTGCCAGGCCTTACGCAGTGTGTGGAGCAAAGGGCGCCACCCTTTGTTCAACAACACAAAGAGCTACATCGGCCATGCGATGGGCGCTGCCGGCGCTTTGGAACTGGCCGGCAATCTTCCTGCCTTTGACGACGGCATTTGCCATCCCACGATCAACCTGGATAATCTTGATCCCGCTTGTGAACTGCCGGGTTTGGTGGCCAATCATCCGCAAAAGGCGGAGCGAATCAACACGATTCTTAACAATTCGTTTGGAATGTTGGGGATCAATTCCGTCGTGATCATCAAAAAAGTTGAAGACTGAAAACAGACAGTATAAATTCATCTTACGGAGAATTTGAAGTGACGGCAGCGGAAATTAGAGAAGCAATAACGGAAATACTCGCCGATATCGCGCCCGATGAAGACTTGAGCAACCTGAAGGAAGACGTTCCTTTCCGTGATCAGCTAGAGTTGGATAGCATGGACTTCCTCGATATCGTGATGGAATTGCGCAAGCGTTATCGAGTTCAGATTCCCGAAGAGGAATATACCGAGTTGGCCAGCATGAGCAGCACGGTTCGTTATCTAGAGCCTCGCATGAAGGATATCGCAAAGAAGTAAGCAAAGAAGCTGGAGACTAGGGGCCGGGGACCGAAAACCAAAAACCCGCGGCCTTTATTTCTTCTAGCCTCGAGCCTCTAATCCCTCGCCCTCAGTCATGTACGATACGATCATCATCGGCGCCGGCATGTCGGGGTTAGCGGCGGGCATTCGCTTGGCCCACTTCGGCAAACGTGTTTGCATCCTAGAGCGGCACAACGTCGTCGGCGGGCTGAATTCCTTCTATCGGCAACGCGGCCGCAACTACGACGTTGGGTTACATGCCGTGACCAATTACGCACCGAAGGGTGCGCATCGCGGTCCCATGGCCCGGTTGTTGCGGCAGCTTCGCATCACCTGGGAAGAATGGGCCTTAGCGCCGCAAGTTGGTTCGGCCGTTATGTTTCCCGGGGCGACGCTGCGTTTTTCCAATAATATCGAGTTGCTCGAATCCGAGGTTCGGCGTCTTTTTCCGCGTCAAATCGACAATTTCCGGCGGCTTATCTCGCAACTGATCGATTACGATCAGTTCGGCGGCGAGGGGCTCGATCGTTCGGCCCGGGAAGTGGTGGCAGGATTTATCGACGATCCCTTGTTGGTCGATATGATATTTTGCCCCATCTTGTTCTACGGCAGCGCGAAAGCACATGATCTGGATTTCGACCAGTTCAGCATCATGTTCCGTGCGATATTTTTGGAAGGTTTTGCCCGTCCCCTGGCCGGCGTTCGGCTGATTTTGAAGATGCTGATGGGGCGATTCAAGGATTTGGGCGGCGAGTTGCGTTTGCGGGCGGCCGTCGAACGGATTGTCGTTCGCGAAGGATCCGTGCAAAAAGTCGTTTTGGAAAGCGGCGAGGAAATCGAGGCCAAAACCGTGCTTTCCTCGGCTGGTTGGACTGAAACCATACGTCTTTGCGATGATGGACAAACGGAAGAGGAGCCGACCTCGGACCGGCTTTCGTTCGTGGAATCGATTTCCGTTCTCGATGCCCAGCCGCACACGCTTGGGTGTGATCGAACCATCATATTTTTCAACGACTCGGAGAAGTTTTGCTACGAGAAGCCCGAGGGGCTCGTGGATTTGCGGAGCGGAGTGATTTGTTCGCCGAATAATTTTCATTATTCCGAGCCGCTCGACGAAGGGATCATGCGCGTTTGCGTGTTGGCCAACTACGACCGCTGGGCCGCACTCGACCCGGAGGCATATCGTTTGGCGAAGCTGCGGTGTTACGACCAGATGACGGCCTCGGCCGTGCGATTTACGTCGGACTTCCGCGGCACGGTGATCGACACGGATTTATTCACGCCGCTGACGATTCATCGGTTTACGGGCCATGCCGACGGTTCGATCTACGGTTCTGCCCGCAAACGGCCGGACGGTTCCACGCATTTGAACAACCTCTTTATTTGCGGCAACGATCAAGGCATGGTCGGCATCGTCGGCACGATTCTCAGCGGCATCAGCATTGCGAATCGGCACTTGTTGAAATGAGAATTGCCGCCCATTGCATTTGGGGCGGGTTGAGCGAAGCGATGGCTCGCCAGATATCATTGAGCATCCGAAAACGTAACCGGCAGGTCAATCGCCAGGGCTAGGCGGCGCAGATATTCGGTGCGAGGAATCGTCATGGCGCCGAATCGGGCCGTGTGCGGCGTTAGCTGCTGAATGTCGATCAAAATATAGCCGCGGTCGCGCAAATGTTCGATAAGATGCACTAAAGCCACCTTCGAGGCGTCGCGCACGCGGTAAAACTTCGATTCGGCTGAAAACAGCCCACCGATGGACACGCCGTAGACTCCGCCGGCCAATTCCTGCCCGCTCCAAACTTCAACACTGTGGGCGCAGCCCAGTTTGTGAAGCTGAATGTAGGCGTCGATCATCTCGGGCGTCAGCCACGTTTGGTTCAGTCGGCCGGGGGCCATGGCGCAGCCGTGGATGACGCCGGCAAAATCAACGTTGCGCGTCACTTCGAATCGGCTGCCGCGCGACGTGCGCCGCAACCGTCGCGATACATGAAAACGGTCGAATTCGATGATTGCCCTGGGATCGGGCGACCACCAAGCCAGCGGTGCGTCGAAGTCGGTGATCGGCCAAGGAAAAATTCCATGCCGATAAGCATCCAGCAGCCATTCCGGCGAAAGTTTTCCACCAAAACCGACTAGGCCTTCAGCATCGGCCTCTTCGGCTGGCGGAAAACGCAATGAAGGCGGAAGAATGGACATGAGGGAATGCAAATGCCGGAAACAGAAGGTTTAAGCAATGTCGAATGCCAAAATTTCCAATGACGCATCAATGCCGAAGACTAAAATCTAAATGGCAATGGAAAAGCCGAGCAAAACGGCTAATTTTCCTTTTGCTCTCGTTCCCGAGATTCCGCTTGGGAATACATTATTCTCTCGTTCCCCAAGCTCCAGCTTGGGAACGCACTTTTCAGAAGCTCCGCTTCCTGACTAGTCGTGCGATGTAATCCTTTCGAGACGACCGAAGCAGTAGTTCAAAACGGGCGTTCCGAAGCCGGAGCTTCGGAACGAGGGTGAAAACTAGGATGAAAACGAGGGTGAATTTTGTTCACTCGGTTAATATATTACCGACCTTCCACATTATCGCTCAAGCTGCTTTTTCTGTCGAGCCTGGCCTGAGGGTGGGGGGCCAAGGTCGGTTGATGCCGGCTTCCAGCGGTTGTTGCAGCATCGAGGGCGGCAAATCGACCGAGCGCACATGGACATCGTGCTGGGGGAACGGCATTTCGATGCCTGCCTCGCGGAAGGCTTGGTCAATGGCCATGTGCAACTCGTGAATGGCCGGCCCTCGGCTTTCCAAGTTGGGCAAAAAGCATCGCAGTACGAATTGCAAGGCGCTATCGCCGAAAGCCTCGAACGAGACCTGCGGGGCAGGATCATCCATGACCATGGGATGGTTGCGAGCCGCGGCCAAGAGTATCTCCGCAGCGCGTTGTGTGTCGGAACCGTAGGCAATGCCCACTTTAACGACGATCCGATTGACTTGGTCCGTCAAGGTCCAATTCAAGACGCGGCCGGTGATGAATTCCTTGTTGGGGATGATCAATTCCTTCCGATCCCAATCGGTGATGGTCGTGGCTCTGATGCGGATACGCGAGACAACGCCGCTGATGTCGCCGATGGTGACTACGTCGCCCACGCGCACCGGCCGCTCGAAGAGGATGATCAAACCGGAGACGAAGTTGGCGAAGATTTCTTGCAAGCCGAAACCTAATCCGAGGGAGACGGCCGCCGCAAGCCATTGGACCTTCGACCAACCGACGCCGAGTATTCCAAAACAGAACATTAGGCCAACCAGCGTGATCAAGTAGCGACAGACCGTGGCCACGGCGTAGCGTGCGCCGGCATCGAACGGTAAATGTTGCAGGACCGCCATTTCCAAAAGGCCGGGGATGTTTCTTGCAGCCGTAATGGTGGTGGCAAGGATAATGACCGCCAAACAGATATCGGCCAGCGTGATTTTGCGTAGTTGCTCGCGGGCCTCGAGTTTTTTCGCGCCGTTGGCCTGATTGACTTCTTCATTCACCGTGACGGTCGTTGAACCAACCTGGACATTCAGGCTTCCCAAGGCGGGCAATACATCGACCCAGGCACACCAGATGACCAATGCGCAGGCTACGCCGAGCGAATACTCGATGAAGCGGCGGGTTTGAGTGTTGATCGAAACCAAGTCGCGTTCCGAGGTCGCCACGGTGGGCAAATCGGCCAAGGGAGCCGCATCTTCGCCGGCGGCGTTTTCCGATTGGGCGGCCGCACGACGCTGACGCGCTTGTTCGATCGCCAGTTTGCGTTGGTTGACCAACGTCCATCGAAACAGCAAAGCTCGGCAAATGATTCCGCCTACTAAAACGTAGACGCTTA
>CAYWGR010000052.1:0-26506 GCA_964458015.1 uncultured Planctomycetaceae bacterium | reverse complement strand
ATGAGGCGGATGACCAGTTGCCGCGATGTGTAGTGATATCCGGCGGCAGCTAGGATACCCAACGCGGCGGGAGTCAAAATGCAGAGCGGATACCAGACGTAGCGGAATTTTTCCGCCCATCCGCCGCGCCGTGAAGCCACCATAGCTTGAAACACGACGCTGCCGGGCCGCAGAACGCGATGCAAAGCCCAGGCGAATCCGAACATGGCCGTTGTGAAGCAAATGCGGCCTAAGGAGGCGTCCCAGTGGTTGTTATATTGCCATGCCATGGCTACGGCCACACCCATCAGCGGCAAAAGCACCGGCATGCAAAACCAACGGATGTTATGGCGAATCAGTTTCAGGGCTGAAACAGGCCAGCCGAAGTGCGATTCGGCGAGTCCGCGAGGACCGCAAACGTGGAAGAGCAGATTAAGAGCCAAGAACACACGGGCGGTTTCGGTTAATCCCGGTCCCCAGGCTCTGCACAATTCCGAGGCATCGGCGGCGTTCGTAAGCCGAAAACCAACGTACCACATCAAGCCTGGCCAGGCTGCCGCGATGAACACGGTTAAGAAAAAGGTTTCCAACGTAGGAACAAATAGGCAACAACTACCCCGCGACGCTTTCTCGCCGATTTCGACGAGCCGCGTGCGAAATCGGGATCGGCAATAAATCAACGATAGAAAAACAATCGAAGCCAAGATTAAGAATGCGGGATTTTTTGTTGCATCGGAGACCAACGTCCGTCCCAGGTCATACCAGGCTTCGGGGCCGGCCAGCCACCAGGCGGCTTCCACTGTGTTGCGAATATCGGCCGATCCTAGGGGGCCGGAACTGGCGATCCAAAGCACCCGCTCGTCGATATAGCGAGCGCATTCCTCGGTTTCCGCGCAAAGTTGCTTCTCCGCCGTGTCCAGATCCACGACTTTGTCGAAATAGGCGCGTTTATCACCGATCAAGGCGTCGAGATAGTCTTGTTTGGTTTGAAGGGCTTGGCGGACGGCTCTTTCCAATTCCGCCTGATCGCCTATTTGCTGAGTCGCACTTAAACCCTGAACGACATTTTGCGTCTGAAAATCCAGATTGGCTAAGGTTGCGCGAACATCCTGCAATTGCAGCAGTTCGAGTTGGATGTCACGCATGGTTTGCTGCCGCGAGTCGGCATTGCGCTGATAATCATAGAGTTTGGGAAGCGACTCGCGTAGTTCGCGCAGTTTTAGCCCAATCATATAGGTCGTGTTGGTTTTGCCGGCCGCCTCGACCTTTTCCTGAACGCGCGTGAATTGTTCCTTGAGCGTGTTGCGTTGAAGAATGACCTGATCGCGCTGTTTGGTAACGTCTGCAATCTGGTCGGCCAACGGTTTTCGCATCCTTGCCAACTCGGCATTGTCCTCGGCCAATTGCCGAACAGCCGGGTGCGCTTTGTTGGCTTCCCACGAAGCGCGTTCGACCTGCTGGTCGGTCTCTTGCCGCCGGCGGCTATTGACGATCGTTTGATATTGCTTGATTTCTTGTTCGGCCAAAGCAACTTGCCGGGCGTCCAAGTCGCGTCGCAGCGGCAGCAGATCGGCCCTCGCTTCATAAGCAGTCAACTCTTTTTCGCAACAACAAATCTGCTGTTCTTCCGACCGACGGCGGGCAATGAGAACCATGCGTCGGGCGGAAGTGACCGCGGGAGGCTCGTCCATCGGCGGCGTGGTCTTCAACTCCTCGTTAATCTTTGTGAGCCGGTCCTTGGCCGCGGTGATTTGTTCCGAGATTTTTGCTCGGCGACTTGTACTGCCCTTCAGATCTGCTTCGTCATCGGCCAAGGCTTTTTGCAGCTTCGCCAACTCGGCTTCGCGTTTTGAAATGATCTGCTCGATTTGCGGCACCGTGGCATCGGCCGGAATGGCCAACATGGCTTGGGCAGGCAGTGTCGCCAGGGCGGCTTTGGTCTGTTCGAATTCCCGAGGAGCATCTAGCGCCGATTTCTCATTTTGAGAAGTCTTCTCCGCCCATTTCTTGACCGAGTTCATTTCGGTCAAAGCCTGCTGGTAGAGTTCTTTGACCTTGGTTTTTGTTGCATCGTCTAGGTCTGAAGGTTCGTCTGTCTGCTTGAGCCGGGCATGCAACAATTCCGTAAACTCGGATTCCGACAGGGGTTTGGGCGGGACGGCCTGACCAAATGCGGATGCCGCAAATAGTGACCATATAACAACTTGCGATAAAATGCGTATGCTTTTATTTGCTTCAAACATGGCAATGCCTTGGGGCCGTTGGGGGGCCAAATTCATTAGAGCTATCATCAAGATGAGAGATTTCGACAGTCGGCGTGACTTTTACCGGGATCTGCAACCTTGGGCAAGATCAAATCTGGGCAGTTTGGGCGAAAGAGTGCAGAAATGGAATCCTTGATCTGAACTGTTCATCGCCGGAGGCTGCACAGGAGGGCGCAGTAATTTTTTGTGGTGAAGTTGGGTAAGCTATGTTGTTTAGCTGCCACCGGTAGGGCAGCTTGGCAACAGGGCCGCCGTACCGGCGGCCGCTAAACAGTTGTGTAATTCTCGCACATTCCGGGAGCTGTTAGCTCCCGGCTATTCTGTTGTGTTTTTTGCGGTCTGCGGACAAACCGCCATAATGTTTTACTGCGGCTGCGGAGTACTTGCCGGCATGGGGAGTATATCGTTTTGATGAGGCCTCGAAAAAAACATTGCTGTTTGACTGCCGCCAATCGTCGGGTAGGATGACGCTATGTTCACGGTCTTTGTTGTTTCTGATGCCACGGGCGATACCGCACAGCGAATGATGCGGGCGGGTTTGGTGCAATTCAAGGACGCCTCGGTCCGACTGGTGCGTCGTGCGCATGTGCAAACACCCCGGCAGGTTCATGGCGTTGTTCGAGAAGCGCGAGACAACAACGCCATGATTATCCACACGCTGGTCTCGGATGACCTGCGCCGGATCATGCGCATTGAAACCCGAACACAAGGCGTGGATGTTCTGGATATTTTGGGGCCGGTGCTCGAACGGCTGACAGTCCATTTGAATATAGCCCCTCAGGAGAAGCCGGGGTTATTTCAGGATTTGAATGACGCGAAGACGCGCGAGATCGAGGCGGTGGCCTATGCCTTCCATCACGATGACGGCCAGGGGACCGACACTCTCGATCGTGCGGAGGTTGTTTTAGTGGGCATTTCACGTTCGATGAAAACGCCAACAATGCTCTATATGGCTTATCGCGGCTGGTTTGCGGCGAATGTGCCGTTGGTTCCCGGCGTCGAGCCGCCGCAAGGCCTGCTGGCCGTGCCTGCTGACAGGGTGTTCTGCCTCGTCATGGCGCCCGAAAAGCTTCAGCAATTGCGCCGGGTTCGGGCCGAGGAAGACGCAATTCCCATGCAGTCTTATGTTTCGCTCGATCAAATACGCGCGGAGATTCTGTATATGGATCAACTTTGCCGCAAATACCACTGGCATCGCATTGATGTAACCGGCAAATCGGTCGAAGAAGCCGCCCGCGAAATCATTGAGTGGCTGAAGGATTAGCGATAGTGCAGACTTGTCCCAGTAGGATGCATGGGGTAAAATAGAGCAAATGAGCACTGTTGAAGAAATCGAATCCGCCGTGGTGCAATTGTCGCCGGAAGAACTAAGCCGCTTTCGTGAGTGGTTTGAGCGGATGGGCAATAATCTTTGGGACGAACAGTGGAAAAATGATGCCAAATCCGGCAAGCTTGATGCCATTGCCGATCGAGCAATTCAAGATTTCAAAGCCGGGCGTTGCACGGAATTGTGAAACACTTTGCCTCGCCCGAATTCTGGCAACATTATCATCGGTTATCGCCATCGGTTCGCGAGTTAGCCGATAAGGCTTTCGTTCTTCCGAAGAACTCTTCTAGCCATCCTTCCTTGCATCTAAAAAAAGTCGGGCGATATTGGTCTGTCCGCGTGGGGAAGAAGCATCGGGCGCTTGCCGTGGAAGGACCGGAAGGGTTGGTATGGTTTTGGATCGGCATTCATGCCGACTACGACCGACTGCTGCAATCTTGATAACATTCCGAACATGCAAGGGAGATTCCCACAAGGTCTCAGACACAATTGCCCTGGGGAAAATTTCCATTCGTGCAGCGGTCAGTGTGACATTCCTGTTGGAGCAACAACAGCTTCGCTTACGTTCTTACCGCCACCGGGTAGGCACTGCTGATTTCATTGGGGATGCGGATCGGTTTGCCGGTGGCATAGCTGATGAACGCCCATTTCGTTTCGCCTTTGGCCAATAATTCGCGGTCGGAGCGGCGCAGGATTTGGTAAACGCGCTTCGAGGTGGCTCGTTTCATGTCGGCCACGCGGGTTTGTACAATAATTTCCTCGCCCTCGTAGGCCGGCCGCAGATATTCGATCGTATGTGATCGGGCGACCCAGCCCATGCCGATTTCTTGATAGCGTTCAGGCGACCAACCTAGGAAGGCCGAGTGGGCCAGTGCGGCGTCCTGCATCCATGCCACGTAACACACGTTGTTGGCATGTCCTTGCTCGTCGATTTCTTCTTTGGAAACCGTGTGGGGATGGTCGAAAAATTCCGTCATCATTCTTTGGACTTCCAACGGGACGCTCCCCTCGCCGGAAAAACAGCAGAGGGGGCGTCTGATGCTTTGCCAATGAGATCTATTTGCCCAAAACCGCTTGAACTTTTTCGGCCACTTGTTTGGCCTCGGCAGCCACGCCTTCGGGTTTGAAGTGAACGCCATCGTTGCCCCAGTATTCCGGATGATCCTGCGTCAGACCATAAAGATCGTTTAGCAAGATATTTTCCTTGGCGGCCAGATCCATGACGATCTTGTTCCGGGCTTTCACGCGATCGTTCATCGGCAAAAACTCTTTGAGATTCGCGCCGTTGCGCATGGCGGTGCTCGTGGCCCAAATCAACTTGGCGTTGGGTGCGCTCTGCCGAATCACCTTGATAAGCTCAGGAAATTGCTTGGCGTATTCCGCTTCGGTATAGTCGAATCCATGCAGGCCGTTGTTAAAGTGGATCACCGAGAACTTGTAGGTGGCGAGCAGCGTTTGCACTTGGCTTAAAAGCACGGGATCGGCCAAGCAATACGAAGTGGCCATCTTGGCAACGATTGCTTTGTCTTTAAGAGTCTGAGCGACGCCATCATAATAGGCGTTGCAAATGGAGTCGCCGATCAACAGCACGCGGGGCAGGTCGGTCCGGGCGTTGTCGGGAATCCAAATCTGCGCCCATTCGATATTTTCATGTTTGACCGCCGGTTCCGCGGCCCAACCGACATTCGCGAAAACACCCAAAACAACCGTCAGAATCGACAACAGACGCAGCATGATGTTTCTCCGGGATGGAAAAGGCAGGAAAGACGGCAAAACGCAATAAAACCATTATAAAACAAGTTAGGCTTGCCGCAAGATACGGAATAGATCGCTGAACGATCACGAGGCAGCCAAAAAGACTCTATTTCAGAACAATATCGAATGCCGAAAGCAGCGATAACGCTTCGGGGAGGGTGAAGACCGCTTTTTTTAGGCGGTTTTTTGTGGGATCGATGGCGTAGTTGGTTGCATGTGAGAAATCGGCGCCACTTAGATTCGTCTCCACGAATCGGCTGTCCAGCAGATCGGTTTTCGTGAAATCGGCCTTCGTCAGGTTCGCTCCTGTAAAATCGACCTCTCGGGCGACGCATTCCGTCATTTCCAGCTTTGGTAGTGCAAGCCGCTGGAATGTGGAATGACTGATCATGCATCCATGAAATCTCAACGTGGCCGGCGTTGCCGCTAGGGGCCAATTCACGCCAAGCAGTTTCGATTTCTGAAACCGAACGTCGGTGAAACGACTTTCCAACGGTTTCGTGACGCTAAGATCGCACTTCTCGAACGTACATTGCTCGAAACGACATCGCCGGAAGACGCTTTCGAGGAATTGGCAGTTCTCGAAACGGCATTGATAAAACTCGATCTCTTCAAGCTCAAGGCCGCGGCACGCAATGCCCGTAAACCGGCGGTCTTCGTAGTATGGTTCTGTAAAAGGAAGCAGGTTCGGATCGAGGCTGGTCGTGTCGTTCATGCATCCATTGTGACGCTTTGCGCTGCCCTATGCAACTGGGCGGTGGGGCAGCTTGTGGCAACAGGGCCGCCGTACCGGCGGCCGATAAACATAGGGCCGCCGTGCCGGCGGCCGCTAAACTGTTGTGCAATTCGCGCACATTCCGGGAGCTGTTAGCTCCCGGCTATTAAACTGTTGTGCAATTCGCACGCATTCCGGGAGTTGTTAGCTCCCGGCTATTAAACTGTTGTGCAATTTGCACGCATTCCGGGAGCTGTTAGCTCCCGGCTAGACTGTTGTGGATTTTGTGGTTTGCGGACAAACCGCGATAATCTAATACTGTACCTTATGCAACAGATCTTCTTGTGCAATCCTCTCGGATGTTCGCCTCACGAACCATAGTCCAACGGTCAGCGGCACAAGCAGTTGAACGCACTGTAAAAGGTTCGGTGGAAGTTCCAGACCGATCGACCACAAGCTTTTGCCCGGTTCGTCGGAAAGCAGAATGTTTTGAATCGGCAGCATGGCCACGAGCGCCACGACGATGCACGAGACCAGCATCCATCGATGGCTGACGTTCAGCCGCTTGACGCATCGGCAATAAAGCAACGTCAACAGTGCCGCGGGCATGATTGTGGTGACAAAGGAGAGAAACCAACTCAAGGCAACGGGGTCAAGGCCGCCGAGATAATCATGGTCGGCCAAGCGAATGCCGCATTTCTCGCAGAAGCCACCCAAGGCAATGACGCTAAAACATGCGAGGACAAATACCGCGACCATCGCTACGACCGGCGAAATGCCGAACACCCAAAACTTGGCCGAAGGATGCCGGCCGAAGAAGGTTCGTTGTTGAAACGCAACTGCGGCCGTATCGGCTACTTCGTTGGGTTTTCCTAGTCGTTCCACAGCCTGAATGTCGTCGCTCATTTTATCCTCCATGATATCTTCATAGTGATCGGCCAATTCATCCATGAATCGCCGGATATACGCGGATGGTAGTTTACTTTGAACTAGGTGGTGCTCCACTTGTTCAAGCCAAAGCCGGTTCGCCATGATCGCCTCCGTGCAATGCTTGTGAGACCGCCTCAACGATTTTATGCCAGCTTGCCATGTTGCCGGCCAAGCGTTTCGAGCCTTTGGCCGTCACACGGTAAACCACACGGCTTCGGCCGCCCATGATCTCTCGCTTCGCACCGAGCATTCCATCGGCTTCTAGCCGATGCAAGATCGGATAGACGCAGCCTTCGCCGAATTCCAATGTGCCGTCGGTCGCACGACGAATTGCCTCGACTAGCTCGTAACCATACATCGGCCGACGAGCCAGAAGGCTTAAAATGAGCAGCTCCGGCACGCCGTTCAAAAAGTCCGGGTTGGTTCGTTTTTCTTTCATTGCGAAAAATCCCGAAGGTCAAAAAAGGCTCTGGGTGGTCCTGTGAAGTACTGATGGCCGCCTTATACCTCAAACCATAAGGTATTGCAATACCAGAATCGGCAACTGAGCCGGAAAAGTTTAACAAAGAACAAGGGCGGCAGGGCCGCCAGCCAATGCGAGCTACCGCTCGGTTGGATTTGATTCGCTCCCGTTGGTCACTAGGCTTTGTAAAACTTCACGATCTTTGGGGTAGCGGGGCGGCAGGGCCGCCAACCAATGCGAGCGACCGCTCGGTTGGCTTTGATTCGCTCCCGTTGGTCGCTAGGCTTTGTTCAAACTTCACGATCGTTGGGGTAGCTGGAGGGCAATGCAGTGATATTGAATCAGGGGGGCTTTTGCATCCACAATTTTATTGATTTGGAAACCGGCGCGTTCCAACAGGCCTTCCATGATCCAATCGAGCGTACTGTATTCCTTGGCGATGTGGCCGATGGTTGCTTCACGCATGCCGGCGGGCAGTGCATGGATGAATGCATCGAATTGCGGGCAGGGATCGCGTTGCTTTAACGAAAAGACGATGTCACACAGGAAGAATTTTCCGCAGGGCTTTAAGACGTGATGGATATTCCGCAATGCAACCGATTTCCAAAGATCCGGCAAGTGATGCAGCACGGCAACCGAGACGGCGGCGTCGAATGTTGCAGGTTCGCCATCAAACGTTAGAAAACCGGCATGGCCGAAGGTAATGTTGTTCAGATTTTCCGATTTGGCGCAATTCTCGGCATATTGCAACATTGTCGGCGATACGTCGAGGGCCGTAACGCGATATCCTGCCTGGGCCGCTGCGCGTGCAAAATGACCGGAGCCGGTTCCGATTTCTAATAGGTGCGAGCCTTTGGGCAGCCCGAGGGATTCCAAGATCGCAGCATCTTCGGCCGGCAAATTGCGAAACTCGCCCATGCGTTTTTCATAGCGTTCGACCTCGACGACATCCGTGTAATCGGTGCCGATCTGTTGCATTTCGTTCCATTGCCAAACAGGTTGTTCGTTCATCGTACTAGGATTTTAATTTTATAGCTTTTTGTAAAACTGTGTTTTATGGAAGAATAGATTCAAATGAACCCTACGCTTTGCATTCTTTCGGGGTACAGGAATTTCGCCATTCCTGTCTTCATGATTCGAAATCCGAGCTTGGTATAAAACTCTTCTTTGCCGGGATTGGCGTAAAGAATGACATTGCACTTGGCAACCTTTTCTAGCAATTCTTCCATGATTGCTCGGCCAATGCCTTGGCGTTGATGGTCGGGGAGAACGACAACGTCGTAAATCGCAGCCTGGTACACGCCATCGGAAATCGCTCGTCCAAAGCCAATCAATTCGTCTTTCTGGTACACAAAGGCGACGGCGAAACTGCCCTCGAACGCACGTTTTAAGTCAAAGGGATCGCGATGAGACATCCCCACCGCAATCAAGGCATCTCTGACGGCTGCCCAATCCACGCGGGTGCAATCTCTTTGAATAGAATAATCCATTTCATCACGTCCTATTGATTGTATCCTTCTACAATAATCGCTCGGGCAATGGTGGATTTTTCGCGAAGGCCGGCGATGGCTTTATATTCGGGCGAGTTCCACCACTGCTTTACGTGGTCGGCCGACGGAAACTCGATCAAAATGATTCGTTCGGGATTCCAGTCACCGACAATTGGCGTAATTTGGCCGCCTCGGGCCAAGTATCGCCCACCATGTTTTTCAACCATTGGCCGAACCTTCTCGATATATTGGGCATAGTCTGCCTTCGAGGCTGGCTCGCGGATCGCGATATCAATGATGACATACACAGCCATGCGCGGAGTCCTCCTTTATTGCAAGGACACAGTTCAGCGGAATCGCGTTCGGTACGGCAGGTTTACGGTTTCTTGTATCAATGACGGTTCTTGGCGTCTTTTCAACTTCCTGAATTAAGTCAAAACCCCTCACCTGATAATTGTCTTAGCCAATTGTCCAGTCCAGGATCTGAGGGAGCGGTTGTAGAAAGAAAGGCCTTTGCCTGGTGTTTCATTTCTTCCAAGGCAGATGCAAACCGATCTGGAAGTAATCGCTGAATGTCATCAAGCTCTGTGCCAGCGTGAATCATCGCAATGATCGCTTTGTCAACTCCTGCGTCTTTCAGTAGCCGCATGGTTGCAGGTGAAAAGAGAAGACGCGATGCTTCGTCTATTGTTATTACACCGTCACCTATGGCATTGCTGAGTCCAAGGCTCAACGTGGCCACCAGACGCTCCAGCCGATTTCGTTCAGATGCTTTCATGATGGATTAGATTACTTCAGCTTTATTCGATTTGGATATCGAACACCTTGCGTGCCGGGAGGGCAGATGAAGTGTGCCATCAACGTTTTGGATAAAGCCCAGCAATTATTTCAGTGTTTACTGCAGCCCAGAGGGCGAGTTTCTCGCGGAATATCTTGGCGTTGTGGCGAATGTCGACGGGGAAACTGGGATGCAGGAGGAAGTTGGAAATGCTTTGGGTTATTGGGTTGGCTGCTCCTAGTTGGCGGATTTCTTCTAGAAACGCCTGCTGGGCGGCGCGACCTTTGGGCATGCAGCCGGCGTGAGGCTCTAGAATCATAACAGGCGTTTGACGACCCGCGGAACCGACGCCGACTAAGGCACTGCGTCGAATGGCGGGATGTTGGTTGAAAATCGCCTCGCAACAGACGGGATACATGGGGCCGTCGGCCGTTTGCACGCGATGGGCTACTCGGCCGCAGAACCAGAAGCGATTCAATACGTCGAGATAGCCGGAATCGCCCATGCGATGCCAAAAAACGGAGCCGTCGGGAATTTTCGCCAGAGCGTTCGACTCGCGGCGCGTGATATACTCGCGCGTAACGACCGGTCCTTGCACGATCAGTTCGCCGATTTCGCCGGGAGGCAGCGTTTCGGTTTCACGGAGCGAACGGATCGGGCCATCGACGATGCGGATGACACGCCACTGGATGCCGGAAAAACGCCGACCAACGCAGACGCCTGCTCCGCGACTGGTTTGCTCGGCCGTTTCTCCGAGCACTTCGCTGGCGGAGATCGATGCGACGGGGAGCGATTCGGTCGCTCCGTAGGGCGTGTGGATTTCGCCTTCGGGATGGATGCATGCTTTGGTGCGGCGCATGACATCGGCCGCGACCGGCGCGCCGGCGGAAAGGACGCGGCGGACCGTCGGCAGGCCGACGTTGTGCGATTCGCAGTATCGGCTGACGCGATCCCAGATGGCGGGCGAGCCGAACGTTTGGGTCACCTTCCAATCGCGTGCAGCCTCGATGATTTTCGTCGGGTCTACCTGGGCGGGGCGCGAAGGATCCATGTCGGGGATGACGGCCGTCACGCCCATCACGCAGTTGAATAGCCCAAAAAGTGGAAAGGCCGGCAGATCGACCTCGCCGGGTTGGATATCGTAAAAGTCGCGGATCTGGTCGACTTGGGCGTCGAAATTTCCGTGGGAATAAAGCACGCCTTTCGGCGGGCCGGTGCTGCCGGTGGTAAAGATGATGGCGGCAGGGTCGTCGGCGGCAGCGGGGACGAGTTCGGGACCGCTCCACGGGCCGCCGCGAAGTTCGTCGAGCGTTTCGCCCTTCAAAAACCAACGGCGGCCCACGATGATGTTGAGCTGGGCTTTTGGAAATCGGCCCGGCAGCAGCGTGCGTATCGCATGAACCAGTGGAATGGCCACAAAACCTTCCGGCTCGGCCTCGGCCAAACAGCGGATCAGGTTCCAGCGGCCCATGCCGGGGTCGATCAGGATGACGACCACGCCGGCCTTGTAGAGCCCGAAGACGAGGGAGATGAAATCCACGCCTGGGCGGACGAGCAAGGCTAGTCGAGTGCCAGGCGAAACACCTCGTTCGCGCAGACCTCGGGCGATGCGGTCGCTGTCTTGGTCGAGTTCGCGGAAGGTGAAATGACGGTATTGCCGTTGGCCTTGCGCGTTGTAGCTCAGGGGCTCGACCACAGCGATGGCGTCGGGCTGTTTTTGGGCAACTTGGGCAAGTCGGCGGGCGACATTGAAGGAAGCTTCGGTCATGATTTTCTTATCATGGCGATTTGACGCCCGGCGTGCAATGGCCTGGGGCGCAGTAACGGATTTTGGCAGTTGCGGGAACTAACGTGAAACGGGTTATCTATGATAATGGTATGCAACTGCCAAGAAACACGGCGGGCAAGCCCGCCCGCTTCACGGTTGATATATTTTCACAGTTTATCTATTTTGACCATAGAAAATTACTGCGTGTAAATGGCCTGGGGCGGGGGTTTGTATTATACTTTGAGGATGGATACAAACTGGCTGGAACTGTTGGGGATCTCGGTTGGACTGGCGATGGACGCCTTTGCGGTGGCGATTGCCGCGGGGATGACGATTGACAGGCTGACGCCGCGTCATGTGTTCCGGCTTTCATTTCATTTTGGGCTGTTTCAGTTTCTGATGCCGATCATCGGCTGGCTGATCGGCAATGGGCTGGCGGCACAAATCAGCCAGTACGACCATTGGGTGGCTTTCGGGCTGCTTGGCTATGTGGGCGGCAAGATGCTTTGGGAAGCCAAGGTGGAAAAGGAATCGCGGGCCGACATTGATCCGACGCGCGGCCTGAGCTTGGTGACGCTTTCTGTGGCAACGAGCATCGACGCACTGGCCGTTGGCATCAGCATGGCATTCATGGGCGTTTCGATCTGGTTTCCCAGCGTGGTGATCGGCATTGTTGCAGCGGCGTTGACTTGCGTCGGCATTACATTCGGCGGGCGGATCGGCTCGCGTTGGGGATGCTGGGCCGAAATTGCCGGCGGGATTGTTTTGATCCTGATCGGGTTGAAAGTGCTGCTTACCGGGTGAGCAACGGGTAGGGTGCGTCCGCGACGCACCGATATGTGGGATGTGAAGGTTGGTCTGTCGAACAAAGATCGCGCAAAGGCGCAAAGGAACCGCAGATGGACGCGAATGAACGCGGATAGTCGTGTGGGATGGGAAGGTTGGTCGATGGTGCGTCGCGGACGCACCCTACTGTTTCGCGGTTTTTAGACAGGATTCACGGGATTGACAGGATTTTGATAAGAGGCGGTGTGTTGAAGGGGGCTCTCTTCTGAAAAGTTCTAATTTCCTCCTTTGTTATGCAATGACGCACATGCAATCTGCTATAGAATATGTCATCGTAATCTATTTGTTCGGCTCTCTACTCTCGGGAATTATTTTCCTGATTGCGGACATCAGGAATAACCTTTCTTACGGTCGGGTAAATCTATTGCATACGCTCGCACGGCTACCAATTGTGATTTGGATGGGCCCATTTTATATTTGTGGCATCATTTATCTCGCAATGACGAATAAAAAACGAGGACCAAAATAGGCAAAACGATTTGAATGAATATTGATTTTTATCTCGTTACTGTGCCACGATCTTATCGCCCTATTTTCTGAAATGTTGAAATGTTGTAGAATTGGTTGCGACAATTTGAACTGACGCCTTTTGGCGTCGAAAAACTGCTTCCCTCCAAACCGCTAACCTGGGCTGCAAGGCCCTTGAATAAGTGGAGCAGTGCAAGCCCGTTCTCGAAAAGGGAACGCCGGCCTTGTGCTGTCTACTTATACCTCTTAGCGGAGGTGGAGGGAGCGGCACTTTGGTTCGGCGTTCCCTTTTTTATTGGAGCGGGCGAAATGATTCCGGAAGATCAAGTGAAGATGATTTGTCAGTATGAGTGGCTGCGGCAATTGGCCGACGAATTGGACATTTTTGCGTTGGCGGTCGATCGGTGTTTGATCGAAATGGAACATCGCTTACCCGAGGGCTATGTTTATCCTGATGACGTGCAACCTGGAATGGAATAGAGTTGAACGGTTTTGTTTGGAGGAGCTGTTCTTGGCATTTTTGTTTCGCCCCTAAAGGGAAAGGGGCGAAATGGAAATCATCTCTTGGCTTCGATCCCCATGCGTGAATGCCTGGACTAGAGAAAAACGAAACCGTAGGCGTAACGGCTTGGGCAATCATGCAATAAGCCCTTCGGCTTACGATCGCGACAATTCAAGGTCAACACGATTACATCACAACAATTTAGTTCGCCTTCATCGAGTCATGTGGGATGTGAAGGTTGGTCGATGGTGCGTCGCGGACGCACCCTACAATAAGCACTTCGGGCTATTGTAATCGCGACAATTCAATTTGTGGCTTTCTGAAGAAAGATTACTGCTCCTAATGAATCGGTGGGAGCGTGGGGAGTGAGGGGAGAGGATGTGAAGGAAACGAGGTTGGGACTCTCGTTGTCGGTGGGGAAGCCGAGGGTGAGTTTGCGAGATTGCTGTGCGGCGTTGGGGCGGAGGAGATCGCGAATTTGGTTTTCGGACGATGGCGAGCCGTCGGCGTTGAGGGCGTGATGGCAGAGTTCGAGGAGCGAGACGCCGGCCAATTGTTCGGCTGAAATGCCAAGTGTTTGTGCTGCCTGGAGATTGAATTCGCGGATGCAGCCTTCGGCATCGACGACGAGAATTCCACAGGGGGCAGACTCGACGACCGCACGGTAGCGCTGCTCGGCCTCGCGCAGGGTTTCCTCCATCTGCTTCCGCGCGGTGATATCGACGTGAGAGCCGGCCATGCGATAGGCTTTGCCCTCGGCATCGCGCAGAGCCACGCCGCGGGCGAGAATCCAACGATACGAGCCGTCTTTATGACGCAATCGGTACTCGTATTCGTAGTGCGAGGTCGTGCCGTTGATGTGCGCATAGTTGGCAGCTAGCACGCGATCCCGTTCGTCGGGATGAAGGCGACTGACCCACTCGTCCAGGTTGTTGGCGATTTCGTTGTCTTCGTAGCCAAGAATGCTTTTCCACCGTGGCGAGAAGAAGACCTCGTTTCTTTGGATATCCCAGTCCCAGAGCCCATCTTGCGAACCGCAGACGGCCAATTCGAATCGTTCGCGACTTCGACGCAGCTCTTCCTCGGCTTGGCGACGTTGTATTTCTTGCCAGGTTTGAATTTCCAAGCCCAGTGCAATGGCTGAATCGTGACGCGCGGCAGGATCCTTCGACAACGCTCGCCAGCAGGCCGCCTCGAGAAACTGGGGCACTTCGGGCCACAGCTTGGAAGGAGGCGTGGGATAGCTGTGCGTTACTTTTTCGATGACCTCGGTTGTGTTCGAGCCGACGAACGGGGGCTGTCCGGTGAGGATTTCATAAAGGACCGCGCCAAGGCCGTAGATATCGGTGCGGTGATTGATCAGGTCGGAGCGGCCTTCGGCCTGTTCGGGAGCCATGTAGGCGGGAGTGCCCACGATCGCGCCATGAACGGTGTGAGCGGGTTCATCGGTCAGGCCTCGAATGGGGACAAAATCGGAGCCCTCTTCGTCGGGCGTGCCAAGGACTTTGGCGACGCCCCAGTCGATGATGAACACTTCGCCGAAATCGCCGAGGATTACGTTTTCGCCTTTGAGGTCGCGATGGATCACGCCTCGCGAATGGGCATAGGCAACGGTGTTGCAGACCGTGACAAAGGCGCTGAGCAGCGAGATTAGCGTGAGCGGTTCATCGTTGCCTGCAAGTCGTTTTTTATGGTAGTCTTGGGCGGCTTGATCGAGTGTGCGGCCTCGCACGAATCTCATGCTATAGAAAGGCGAGCCGGACTCCGGGGATACGATAAGTTCGTAGACGGGCACGATGCCCGGGTGTTCGAGTTGGCCGGTGATCTGCGCCTCTTGGAAAAAACGTCTTCGGATGCGGCTGTGGTTGAGCAGTTCGGGCCGAAGCGTCTTCACGGCCACGTCTCGGTTGAGTTGTAAGTCGCGAGCCAACCAGACGCGACCGATACCGCCCTCGGCGTAGAGTTTGTTGATCGCGTAGCGCGACTCGGGCGTGGTGACCTCGTCGGCCATCGGCTCGAGCGAACCTGATTCGTCGTAAGCGGTGGTGGCGATTGGCGAAGACAAGACGCCCGATGAACCGGCGACCATCGCTTTTGGGGTGAAGTCGGCGGTCATCTGTGAATCGATGGTCGGCTTGATCGGGTTGACGGCCGAGTGTTCGGTCGAAGTACCAGCATGTGTTTCGCGTGTTTCGGATGATTCGCGGTTCACATCACACCTCTGAGCAGTGTTGCCTTAAACGCAAGTAAAACATATTCGCCCAAAGGACGACTTTTTTGATCTTATTGAAAGGGCATGGCGTGAAAACGGGAGATGCTCCGGTTCATGTTAGCAAGGATGGCGCGTCCTCTCGATACGCCAAACCCGAAAGAGGGGGCTGAATTTTGGATACACAGTGAAACCTATCAATTACAAGTATGCCACGTCGGAAATCTCCGGGGGGAGAAGTTGTCCTCGAATTAGCATTCGAGTTATGTAGGTTTTTTGCACGCGGGCGGCATAATTGTACTGCTCCTTAAGCAGTGCAGTTTTCAGAGCCCCAATTGGGGGTTGGGTTAGGGGATTTCGTTCGTGGGTGCTCAGGGCCGCCGTACCGGCGGCCGCTAAACTCGGGACTGACGTACCGGCGGCCGCTAAACTCGGGACTGACGTACCGGCGGATGGTAAACTCGGGTGTAATTCGCGCACATTCCGGGAGCTGTTAGCTCCCGGCTATTTTAAACGAGGGTTTGACGTACCAGTGACCGCTAAACTGTGGTGCTATTTGAGCACACTCCCGGGAGCTGTTAGCTCCCGGCTATTTTGAATTTTTGTGCAATTTACGCGTATTCCGGGAGCTGTTAGCTCCCGGCTATGCGGTTGTGCTTTGGTGGTCTGCGGACGAGCCGCCATAATCTGTTGCTGTACCCCCTTTGACCTTTTGGCTTCCAGCGCGTACAAAGGGATATACAGATTGACTATCGAAGTCGTGCAGAGACCGCGGCTTCCGATGAGAGGTCCCTGCAATGGGGGCCTGCGAACCTGGTCAGGGGCGAAAGTCAGCAGCCATAAGTGGTTACCTCCAGGTGCGGTGGGCCTCTCATCGGGCGCCGTGGAAAGAAGAGAGATTAGGGATTGGGGATTAGGGATTAGGTAAACCGCAACTCCGATCTCTAATCCGCGAATTAGTTTCTGTTGCGGAAGGTCATTTTGTCATCCTGATCGCAGCGAAGGATCTCAAAAATACGGAGATTCTTCGCTGCGTTCAGAATGACTGCTCCTCGGTTAGCCTTTCGCAATAGAAACTAATTACGATCCCCCGAATCCCTCTCCTATGTCTTCCGCCGATTCCAACGCCGAAGTTTCGCCTGCCCCCAATGTTGCAGCCCATCAGTATGTGGTTGTCGCCCGGCGCTATCGGCCGCAGGTTTTTGGTGAATTGATTGGGCAGGAGCATGTCGCGCAGGCGTTGGCGAATGCGATTTCGACCAATCGCGTCGGTCATGCGTATCTTTTCACGGGCGCTCGCGGCGTAGGAAAAACGTCGGCGGCCCGAATCTTGGCCAAAGCGTTGAATTGCGTGAAGGGGCCTACACCGGTTCCGTGCAATGAATGCGATATATGCCGCAGCATTAGCACCGGCGAAGACGTGGATGTGTTGGAAATCGACGGCGCCAGCAACCGCGGCATCGACGAAATACGTCAGTTACGTCAAAACGCCGGGGTGCGGCCGAGCCGATCGCACTACAAAATCTATATTATCGACGAAGTTCACATGCTGACGCGCGAGGCGTTCAATGCCTTGCTGAAAACGCTGGAGGAGCCGCCCGAGCATGTGAAATTCATCTTCTGCACGACGGAAGCGACGAAGATTCCGATCACGATTCTGTCGCGATGCCAGCGGTTTGATTTCGCGGGCATTTTGACGCGATCGATCCACCAACGGCTTGCACAGATCGTTCAGGCCGAGGGCGTCGAGGCCGAGCCGGAGGCGCTTGAGGTTTTGGCGCGTCGTGCGGCCGGTTCGATGCGCGATAGCCAATCGCTTTTAGAGCAGTTGCTGGCTTTTTCGCCCGGCAAAATCACAGTGGCCGACGTTCACGGGATGCTCGGCACGGCGGGCGAAGAGCGGATTGCGTCGTTGGTAGGCCATATGATTGCGCGGAATCCCGCGGGGGCGTTGGCCGATCTGGATGCGGCTATGAGCGCGGGGGTGGATGCCGCGCAGTTGATCGAGCAGTTATTCGGCTATCTGCGCGACTGCATGACGGCGGCCGTCGGATGTCCTGCCGAGGCGTTTCTTTATACGTCGCCCTCGGGGGCCGATCAGGTGGTCGAGATAGGCAAGCGTTGGGGGCTCGATACGCTGCTGGCTGTTCTGCAAATTCTCGACCAAACGCTTTCCCGAATGCGTTATAGCACGCAGGGTCGAATCCTGGCGGAATTGGCCCTGGTACGGATCAGTCATCTGGAAGATCTGGGCGATTTGTCGGAGATTCTCGCCCAGATGCAGTCGGGCGGCGGGGTTGTCGTGGAGCAGGCGACGGTGGTGCGACCGGTGGCGCTGCCGGTATCAAAAAAAAAACTTGAGCCCGCCATAAAACCCCCTAAATTGGAGGAGCATGATCCTCGCGAGGCCGACTATTCGGATTGCGAGGAAGGCATGGAGGCCCCCACCGATCTTGGCGCTGCTTCCTCGGCAAAAACTGCCATAACGCCCGAAAATGCGGTGGAAATTTGGAATCGGGCGTTGTCGAAGCTTTCGGGGATGATCGTTGAGCAGGCGAAGCAGTTCGAGTCTGTAGCAATTCCTGCGCCAAACCGCCTAGTCATCCGGTTCAAGAACGAGTATGCTGTCTTCAAGAATTCGTGCGAACGGCCCGAGCAGGTTGCCAAATTCGAGCAATCGCTGGCCGAAGTAACCGGTCAGCGGATTCGTATTGAGTTTGCATTAGCGGCAAGCGATCCTGAATCGGCGGCGGCACAGGCCCCGCCGGCCAAGGTGGTTTCACCCCATCTGCGGAAGATGGAGATGAGCCAGCATCCGCTGATCCAACGGGCAGCGCAACTGTTTGGCGCGGAAGTGACGGATGTCATTCCGCCCCAAGAGTGACCGCGGAACGATTCTAGGCGATCTTGCCGTTCGAGTGACGGCGGAAGCGACGGATGTGGATTTACGGGAGTGTCAGCAAAAGCGACTAATGTGTTTCAGTTGCGGAAAGCCGAATTGTCATTCTGAGCGCAGCGAAGAATCTCGTAAAATGCGGAAGATTCTTCGCTGCGCTCAGAATGACTCCTGGCCTACGGCGTTTCCGCAACAAAAACTAATGTGGATTTACCACAGGAGTATAAAAGGTGTTTGACGGTTTGAAAAATCTTGGTGCGTTGTTGAAGCAAGCCCAAAACATCAGCGGCCAGATGGGGCAACTTACCGAGGAAATGCGGAAAGTTCACGTAACCGGCACGGCCGGGGGCGGAATGGTCGAAATCGAAGTGAACGGCCTGATGGAAGTGCTGCGATGCCGGATCGATCCTTCGTTGATTGCGCAAAACGACCGCGAGTTGCTCGAAGATTTGGTAACTGCAGCCATTAACCAAGCGATTAACAAGGGCAAGCAGATTCATGCCGATTCGGTCCGCGAATGGACCGGGGGGCTGCCATTACCCGGCGGCATACAAGACGCGTTGGCGAAGTTCACGGGAATCGAAGTGGACAATGGCCCGGGAGACAATGGCCCTGGGGACAATGGCCCGGGAGATAAAGGGCCGGGAGAGAAGGGGTGAAAGGCGAGGGGAATGAGGGGATTTGGGATATAGGATTTAATGATTTGGGATTTGATGATCGATGTCCGAACTCACGCAATCCGTAACACGCCTGATAAACGAGTTCGCCAAACTGCCTGGCATTGGGAAAAAGTCGGCCGAGCGGTTGACTTATCATATTTTGCGTATTCATCGCAATGAGGCCATGGAATTGGCGGACGCCATTCGATCGGTCAAAGACAACGTCCAATACTGCCGGAAGTGCTATAATTTGGCAGAGGGGGAAGAGTGCTCGATTTGCCGCGATCCGAGCCGGCAACAGGACGTGCTCTGCGTGGTCGAGCAGCCCCGCGATTTGATGGCATTGGAACAATCGGGCATGTATCACGGGCTGTACCATGTGTTGCTGGGGCGCATTGCTCCCCTCGACGGCGTAGGGCCCGAGCAGTTGACCATTGATGCCTTGGTGCGGCGTGTGCGCGAGGGCGGTTTCAAGGAAGTGATCATGGCAACCAATCCGACGGTGGAAGGCGACGGCACGTCGTTGCATATTTCCAATCTGTTGGAAGGGGTGCCGGTCCACATTACACGACTTGCCCGGGGCATCACGTCGGGAAGTGTTTTGGAATTTGCGAATAAAGAAATCCTTGCGGATGCATTGCAAGGAAGGCAGAAGTTGTGATGAGTTTTCAGTTTTCAGTTTTCAGTTGTCAGTAAGCAGTTGTCAGTAAGCAGTTGTCAGTTTTCTGCCAATAGCCACTAGTCACTAACCACTAGCCACTCATCTATGCGTTTATCTCTTGGTCAAGACCTTCGACTCGTTCAGAAACAGGTGCTGGCGCCGCGGATGATCCAGTCGATGGAGATTCTGCAGTTGCCGATTCTGGCGCTGGAGGAACGGATCGAACAGGAGATGGAAGAGAATCCGGTATTGGAGATTGTGGAGGAGGAGCCCGAGGCGGGCGGCGAAGGCATGGAATTCGCCGAGGATCAACCGTCGCCGGATGCGCCGTCGGAGGAAGAGCGTGAGTTGGTGATCGACGAGGCCAACTCGAACGAGCAGGATTTCGAGCGACTGATGCAGATGGATGAGGAATGGCCCGACCATTTCGAGGAGCGGGCGCACGCATCGCGCGGCGAGATCGAAGAGTCGGGCGAGCGGAAGCTTGATGCGATGGCCAACATGGTCGCTCGGCCACAATCGCTTTTGGATTATCTGCACGATCAGCTTGGCTGGTTTGAAATAGACCCTGCATTGCGGGCGATGGCCGACCGCATTATTTACAATTTAGACGCGAACGGATATTTGCAGGGGCGCTTGGAGGATTTACTCGGTTCCGATGCCGCGGCCGAGGACTTGGCGTTGGCCAAGCGAGGATTGGCGTTGGTGCAGAAGCTTGATCCGCCCGGCATCGGCGCGCGAGATTTGCGCGAGTGTCTGCTGCTGCAACTTACGCCGGGGATGCCTTATTATGAGCAGCTCCGCACGTTGATCTCGAACCATCTGGAAGACTTGGAGCATAACCGGTTGCCGGTCATTGCGCGCAAGACCGGTTATTCGATCGAGTTGATTCAAGAGGTGTTAGGTGAATTGCGGAAGTTGAGCCCCAAGCCGGGCGCCGATTTTAACACGGCGACTGCTCCTTCGGTCACGCCCGACGTGTTTGTCGAGCAGAATGAAGATGGGAAGTATACCGTTCGGCTTGAAGACGGGCACACGCCCAACCTGTTCATCAGCCCTTATTACCGCAAGCTTTTGCAGGAAGCCGGGACGAACGATGAAACGCGCGAGTACATCAAGCGAAAAGTGAATTCGGCCCAGTGGCTGATCGATTCGATCCAGCAGCGCCGCGCGACGTTGACCAAGGTTGCCCAGGCGATTGTAGATCATCAGACGGAATTTTTGAACAAGGGGCCCGAGGCCATCGAACCGCTGAAGATGCAGCAGATTGCCGACAAGGTGGGCGTTCATGTGACAACGGTAAGCCGTGCCGTGGATGAAAAGTGGATTCAGACGCCGCGCGGCATTTTCCCCTTGAAGCGGTTCTTCTGCGGCGGCACGACCAGCGCCGACGGTGAGGAGGTCGCCTGGGACGCCGTTCGTCTGAAGCTTCAGGAGGTCGTCGATGCGGAAGACAAGCAGCACCCGCTAAGCGATGATCAGCTTGTCGCGAAGCTGGCCGAGCACGGTCTGACGGTTGCCCGGCGCACGGTGACGAAGTATCGCAAGGCGATGGGCATTCTCAGCTCGCGCCAACGCCGCGATTGGAGCGGGAAGTAAGTTTTCTGGGGTTCCCAAGCTGGAGCTTGGGAACGAGAAAATTCGACGATCTTTTACCGGTTTTGCTTTCTTGCGAAGCCGCGAGCGGCTTTTTATATTTGCTCGACATGCAGGCCGCGGCGACGGCGTTCGACAAGCCGGGCGTTATCGAAAATGCCGGCGACCTGCCTACATCTGAATGTGAGTAAGGAGCATGAAAAAACCTGCCAGACACATAATTGCCGATAGTCCTATAAATGTTAATGCGGACATGGCTAACTTCATTGCCACAGATCGTGACTGGTTTGTCCAGATCCGCACAAGTTGAATTGGTATAGCGACGGCCGCACCGAAGGTCGGTATACCTAAAAGCAATGAAAGCCACCACAGACAATTGCTGGGCAAGATCAATAATTGCAGATAATCAAGCAAGATCGTCGCAATAAGCCATATCCACAAGAGGTTGCTACGTCGGTGAAGGGATTGATTCCTCATATGTAAGAATGTCTTCTGCATGTCCCCCTCAAATCTGCTCGACATGCAGGCCGCGGCGGCGGCGTTCGACGAGGCGGGCGTTGTCGAAAATGCCGGCGACTTCTCGGACGTTTTCGATCCCAAACAACATGATTTCAGGATCGGTGCGATCGTGGGAGAGGATGTGGATGGTGCCGACGCCGGTCAAACGTTCGAGGGGGCCTTGCTCGAAGGTGATGTCGTCGATGTCGAGCAACTCGATGCGGTTGTTGATGTGTCGGAGGATGCCTGTCTCGTGGATGAAGCGTTGCGAAGAGAGGGAATAACGCACGCTCATCCTGCGATAGCTCAGCACGGAGATGCAATAGATCCAGGGCGCAAACATTCCGATGATGATGGCAAGCCACCAGAAGGCGCTTCGTGCATAAAGGATGCCGGCGGTGAGAAAGACGATCGAGACGAGCCCGCTGATGAGCCAGCCGCCCAGCATGGCCTTGGGTGAATAGCCGCCGCTCCAGAGTTGTTCCTCGGCCTGGTTGGCGTTGCTCTGACGCAGTTGCACGGCTTGTTCGAACTGTTGGACGGGCGCGGCTGTTGCATCCGCGTCGGCAAACGAATTTGCGGACGATGGATCGTTGAGGGTATCCAAGCGTTCGCCGCATTTATGACAGTAAACGGCCTGTTCGACTACCTCGGCGCCACATGCGGGACATTGCATGAGAATCCCCCCTCTGAATTTGTCAGCCTCATGGAAAGGACGACAGGTATTATAAGGGGGGAATGCGGAACGTGGAATAAGGGTGTGGTGTGCGGTAACGGATTTTGGCGTTGGGGGAATGGATGTAGAGCGGGTTATTGGTGCTGAGGGTGTGCAACCGTTAAGAAACACGGCGGGCAAGCCCGCCCGCTTCACGGGTTGTTGGTTTGGATTAGGGGAATTTTTTAGCGATCTAGGGTGTGAAGGGGGATTGCAATTCGCGTTCCCCCTTTCACCTTCCCCCAGCTTAGTGTACAGTGAATTACCCTTCCAGAAATTGGAACTTGTTATGAAATGCCCTTACTGTTTGGCGGATAATGATCGGGTGCTCGATTCGCGGGCGAGCCATGATAGCTTCGCCATCCGACGGCGGCGCGAGTGCTTGGCCTGCAAACGACGCTATACGACCTACGAACGGATCGAAGCGACGACGGTCAAAATCGTGAAAAAAGACGGCACGCGCGAGCCGTTCGATCATACCAAGATCAAGCAAGGGCTCGAAAAGGCGTGCTGGAAACGGCCTGTCAGCGATGTGCAGATCGAAGCGGTCATCGCTGGCGTGGAAAATGAGCTAGAGGCGAATTTCGAGTCTGAAGTCGAAAGCCGACATGTCGGCGAGTTGGTTATGCAGCAACTTCGAGACCTCGACGAAGTAGCCTACGTGCGTTTCGCAAGCGTCTATCGGCAGTTCAAGGACGTGAAAGATTTTGTCGATGAACTGCGGCCCATGCTGGCGGAATCGAAAAAAACGGATTGCTAGCGTGATGTGGTGGGGGCGAAATAACACCGCAATGGGTGGGATGCCTCATTGACCCCCTACGAATCAACTTAAGAAAGTAACGTCCATCTAGGGAGTTACGGAACACTAATCATCTCTGATTGACGCTAATTCACGCAATCAGCGGAGATTAGCGAGAATCAGTGTTCTCTTATCATGTATGTCCTTTTGAGCAAGCATTTTAACCTTCATTTTCTTAAGTTGGTTCGTATAGGCCTTCGTTTCGTTTGACCCACCCTATCGAGAATTTGCCGCGACTGAAGCCCCGCCCGAGGATTTGTTTGCTGGTTGCGGCCTGCATTTTAGTGAGAAATGCGGATTAAGCGGCATTGAGGCGTCGTTAAAGATGTCCTGTATTTGCTTTCTTTTCTATTTTTTCTATGTATCCGCAAGTTCCTAGTCCGATACAACTTGTGTGCATTATCTCTTATTATCTAAATAGGTGGGTGCGGAATCATTACCTGGAAGGAGTCTGGCGATGCTTGTGTTATCCCGACAACGTGACGAAAGCATCGTGATTGGTGACAAGGTCGTCGTTACGATTGTTGATATTCGAGGCGATAAAGTTCGTTTGGGTATCCAAGCGCCTGGGGAGATTCCGGTCCACCGTCAGGAAGTCTACGAGGCGATCCAGCGTGAGAACCGCAAGGGAGACCCGTTGCAGGCGAGCGGCTCGTCGGCTAAGGTTGTGGATGCCGGTCGTTAACTTATTAATGTTCAGGTAAATAATGTCGGGTAGTGCTGGGCCGAAAACTCCTGTTTACCGGGCTTCCCGTTGGTCGCCCTCCCGACATTGCTTATCTGAGACCCAATAATGCATCCATTAAGAATAAGAGGCGGCATGTTTTGCCGATAATGCGGTCGTGATTGCCCCCAATAAAACCGAAGAGCCTGCGTTGGATATTCGCGTGGGCCATAGTCCCGATCCAGACGACGCCTTCATGTTCTATGCCTTGGCCAAGGGCAAGATCGATACAGGCCGCTATCGTTTTTCGCATGAGTTGGTCGATATCGAAACGCTGAACCGCCGCGCGTTGGAAGGCGAGTTGGAGCTGACGGCCGTGAGCCTTCACGCCTACGCTTATCTGAGCGACCGCTATATTCTTTGCTCTTGCGGCGCGAGCATGGGCGACCGGTATGGACCGATGGTTGTTGCCCGGCAGAAGATGTCGCTCGAAGCGTTGGCGAACCGCACGATTGCCGTGCCGGGGTTGCGAACGACGGCATATCTCGCCTTGCGGCTGTGCTTGGGCGTTGATTTTCAATATGTGTTGGTGCCGTTCGACCGCATTTTGGACGCTGTTGCGGCCGGAGAATACGAAGGAAAACGCATCGACGCCGGGTTGATTATCCACGAAGGGCAACTGACCTACGCCGATCAGAATCTGGAACTGATTGTGGACACGGGCCAGTGGTGGTACGAGCATACCGGTTTGCCTTTGCCGCTCGGGGCCAACGGTATCCGCAAGAATCTCGGCGTTGAGACTATTCGCGACGTGCATCGTCTATTGCGAGAGAGCATCACCTTTGGTTTGGAGCATCGCGAAGAGGCGTTGAGTTATGCGTTGAGTTTCGGCCGAGGGCTTAACCGGGCCAAGGCTGATCAATTCGTCGAGATGTATGTCAACCAGTGGACGTTGGATTTCGGGCCGGTGGGGCGACAGGCAGTCGCCCGGTTGTTGGCGGAAGGATACCACGCGGGCGTGATTCCGCGGCTTGTGGTGCCGGAGTTTGTGGAATAGGACCACCTAATCTGCCACTTCTCTGCGTCCCCGCTACGACTCCCATAATGTTGTTGTACCGCGATTTCCGGTTGAGTATCGCCTTGTCCACTGACTTCCTCTGACAATAACTCTGACAAATGGGCGGTCTCGTCTTCCTAACTCATTCCGAATCAATGAGTTAAAAGAGCCCGATCAACTCATCTGCTACGAGTTAAACACTAACAGAGACTCAATCTTGCCCGGAGTTTGGGAGTTTGTCCGAGAAGCATAATTCTTACTCTCACAAGAAAGAAAAACCCAGTCACGTTTTTTTCTTGCAACTCCCCAACTATGGTTAGTCTCAATTCGGCCGAAGTCTCGACCTCAGAAAAAAACGCCCGCGATCCCGTGTCTAGTCGTTCAGAACAGAAGGCCAGCCCCCATCACGACACCGGCCGTCTTTGCGGGCTTAGGAGTACACTCTTGGTCGGTCTGGCACGAGGTTACAGGGGCTTGCTGGGTCAAAACAGCCGATGCAGTCCACAATCGCCACTGGTCCGCCGCTGCCGGAGTCGCTGGTTGGGGCAATGATGCTGTGCGTCGCGGAATTCCCTACTGATTCTGCGGGAATCCCTCTACATCCTTTACCGATACGAACTTGCCTTTCGGATCGAACGTGAACACCTGATTCATAATCTTCGTGTCCTTATCCCATATCTTGGCGCGGAACTTATAACGGATCGAAGAATTGCCATTTTTCGCTTTCGTAACTTCACCCCATTCGATGCTCTCACGCGACGTGATGTCGCGGTAGTTTTTGCTGAAGAAATCTTCGACCAGTTCCTTCATTCCCTCCTGGGTGTTGACATTCACCGGCTTCTCTACCTTCTTTTGCGGAAACCCTTCGACATCCTCCATGTCAAGGATGTTGCCCTTGGCGTCGAAGGTGAATACCTTGTTCATGGTGTACACATCCTTGTCCCAAATCGTGGCGAAGAACTTGTATCGAAGCTTCCGGTTCCCGTCGGCGTCCTTTTCCACGTTGCTCCACTCGATCGTCTTCCTCGCGGTAATGTCTCTGCCGCCGTGCATCATAGCCCACTCGACTCGGCCCATCAAATCGGCTTTTTCGACGCTGATGCCCAGCGGTTCGCCAGGGGCGATGGACGCTCGATTTGCTCGTAAGCTATGTAAGTCATTGGCGACATTTACTTGCACCGGATTGCCCTTCTTTAGGCCGTCTAACACTTTGATGTAGTTTTCCCAGATGGCATCCTTGTTGCAGTCGAAATTCTTTCTGGCCTCTTCAGCACTTGGCAGCCGGTTTTCGCCAAAGTTCTTCCACTGGCCGTTGATGCGAACAAGAGATCGGGCACTGTAGGGGTTGCTGCCAACGCCACGGGGAAACTTCAGCTTGGAGATGACCTCTGCCATATCGCCACGATAGGTAATTACTTCGATAATCTCAGCGTTTTGATATGCGACGGTCAGCTTGGCGAATTTATC
>CAYWGR010000051.1:22498-31278 GCA_964458015.1 uncultured Planctomycetaceae bacterium | reverse complement strand
GGCTTCCAATACAACCAAAGTAACCATTTTGTAACGTATTAAAAAGATACAAGGGCAGTTGCGGCTCATATCGCACGAAATGGGCGGTTTCGCGCAGCAACCGCCCTCACCCGGCCGCTTCGCGGCCACCCTCTCCCGGAGGGAGAGGGGACTATTCGGACAACCTCTAATTTATTGCTCAGCTTACTTATTGCTCAGCGAAACGATCCGATTGATGGCGTTGAGGAACGCTTTCGCGCTGGCCTCGACGCTGTCGGTCGATACGGCTCGGCCGCGGTACAATTGTCCGTTGTGGTCTACTTGCACCAGCACTTCGCCCTGGGCGTCTTTGCCGACGGTAACGCTGTGGACGCTGAAATCACGGCACGTGACTTCTACGCCGGTGGCCTGTTCGATGGCCAGGAAGATAGCATCAATGGGGCCGTCGCCGCAGGAAAGACTGACCTCCTGCTTTTCGTCGCCGCGACGCAGGCGGAGAGTCACCTCGGGAATTTGGCCGGTGCCGCACGTTACTTGATACGAATCGACCGCCCACTGCTCGGCGACGGCGTGGATTTGCTGTTCGACGAGCGCGGCGATGTCGGCGTCGTAGATCGCTTTCTTTTTGTCGGCCAGGATTTTGAATTGCTCGAAGACCGTGTCGAGTTGTTCGCCGGTAACGGTATATCCCAGGGCCTTGGCACGATCGGCCAGGGCAGCCCGACCGCTGTGTTTGCCCAACACGAGGTCGCTCATCGAGAAGCCGACATCCTCGGGCCGCATAATCTCGTAGGTGGTTCGTTCCTTGAGCATGCCGTCTTGATGGATGCCGGCCTCGTGGGCGAAGGCATTTTGGCCGACGATGGCCTTGTTGCGCTGGACCTGAATGCCGGTGATGTTCGACACCAGCCGGCTAACGGGAACGAGCCGTCGCGTATTGATCCGGGTTTCGGCTTGGTAGTAGTCATTGCGAGTGCGCAGGGCCATGACCACTTCTTCGAGCGAGCAGTTGCCGGCCCGTTCGCCCAGCCCGTTGATGGTGCATTCGACTTGGCCGGCTCCGGCTTCCACGGCAGCGAGGCTATTGGCCACGGCCATGCCCAGGTCGTTATGACAATGGATGCTCAACACGGCGCGATCGATGTTGGACACGCGCTCGCGCAGCGTGCGGATCACTTCGGCCATGTGGGACGGAGTGGCGTAACCGACCGTATCGGGAATATTGATCGTGCTTGCACCGGCGTCGATCGTGGCTTCAACCACTTGGCAGAGGAAATCCAATTCGGTGCGCGTGGCGTCTTCGGGCGAGTATTCCACGTCGTCGGAATATGTTCGGGCTTGTTTCACGCCTGCGACGGCTTGGCGGATGATTTCCTCCTTGCTCATCTTCAGCTTGAATTCGCGATGGATGGGGCTGGTGGCGAGAAAGACGTGGATTCGTCCGCGCTGGGCGTCTTTCAAGGCCTCGCCCGCCCGTTCGATGTCGGCCGTTCGGCAGCGAGCCAGGCCGCAGATGACCGAGCCGCGGATATTGCGGGCGATGGAGCGGACGGCCTCGAAATCGCCCGGCGAGGCGATCGGGAAACCGGCCTCGATCACATCGACGCCGAGATCGACCAGCGACTGGGCGATCTCCATTTTTTCGGCCAGATTCATACTTGCGCCAGGCGATTGTTCGCCGTCGCGCAGCGTGGTGTCGAAGATTACAACATTTCGAGATGCATTATCGGTATTTGCCATGGGGCGAGAATCCTTAAGAAAGCGGGAATGAAGATCATGGAAGCATCAAACAACCGGCTGCCGACCCTTGGTCGGCCCGGGCAACACCAGCCATGCCCTCGATGGGCGCCAATCGCTCCCGCTTTCCTGAATGAAGGTCATAACTCGCTCGAACTGTGTTTGAATCAACAAAAAACCCCAAAGGCTTGGTTGGGCCCTGGGGTTCGATTGTTTTGCCGCATTTTGAGGCGAACCCTAAGGCCGACGCTCCAAGAGCGCTTGTAGTAACAAGGCCAGTAGGTTTCGCAAGCTCATCATATCCATACTTTATCGGACACCAGGGCGGCGGTCAAGTTCGGGGGTGCGAAAAAATGTAAAGATAGGTAAATTGCGACCCTGGCGACAACCACCCATTCCCCACATGGCGGGGGCGTGAGTTTTTGGCAAGCTGTCGCGGCGGTTTGTTTTCGCGCTGGTTTATTGTTTCATGCGCCTCGGCCGGCTGCTATCGACGGCACGCTAGGCCAAGTTATCGACGAATCCCGCGCTTAGTGCCTCGACAACCACGGAGCGACGGGTTTCGCCTAATTGAACGGTCAGCGTCTTCTGCTGTTCTGCAAGGTTCCAGACCAACACGGCCTTGGCCGTCGGATACCACGCACAGACTGCGGGCGTTTCCTCGACGATAAATGGCACATCGTGCAGCTTGGCGGCAATTTCTCGTTTGAAGGCCATGAGATCGGCCAATGATTCCGGCATGGTGCGAACGTTGGCCGAGGAATTGGACGCCGGCTGTCGGGTGACGAAAACCGTGCCGCGCGAAGCAAGCGTGCCGGCAAGAGCCAACCGGGCATCGGCATCGGAAAGGAACGTCCAGCCATCGGCAGCCGGCTGATCGGTCACCTCAAACGGAATGCCGGAGGCCAAAAACAGACTGAAAGGGTTGTCGTCGCCCACGTAGCGACTCGCTTCACCCCAATAATGCTTGAGCGGCCCACAAAGTGCGTGGCCCGCAATCTTTTGATGCAGTGCGGCGTTGTGTTTCATTGCGGGGGCAAGCACAGCCCAATGCGTTCGCGGAAAGGCCGTCAAGCCGCTCATATACATCGTGTTCCGCACGTCGCAGATCGTCGAGACGACCAGCTTCGCGGCCATATTGGCCGCCGAAAGACAATGGGCCGGATAGGCCGTCGTCTCACTGAACGCGAGTTCGGGCTTGGCATAGCGCCGATGGAATAGCGAGCAAAATAATTCATCAACCTTGCGTTTGACAGGCGTGAAGTCGTCGTCGTTGAACATCATCTCGCCGACACGGAACGGCACTTGCACATAGTCGGCCAACCGGATGCCCGCCTTTTCCGCGCCGAAATACATCACCATGTTGCCAAGCTGGATGTCGGGCACGGCCGCCTGCTGGGCGCGGAAGCAGGCCGTCAACAGATCGCAGTTGAAATCGGCCCAGGCGCGCATGACGGGCGTCAGGTTGCGTTGGGCCACTGCATCGAGCAGTTCTTTCCACTGCGATTCGCCGTAGCCGGTGCGTTCGAGGAACGCTTTTTTATGTTCAGGGCAGAAACAGCCGCCAATAACGCCGGGCCCCTGGGAGAGGCGAAAATCATCGTCTAAAAATACTCGCTTTACTCCCAGGGTTGCAATTTTTCGCAAGGCATCGGCGTTTTCCTGCGTGGCGGGCGAATGCAGCGACGTGCCCGCATAGGTGGTGCCGTCGGGCCGGCGGGCCAGTTTCCAGTGGGTCGGCGGCGTGATGGGGATATTGCCTATCTTGCTGCCTAAGGCGTCGCCCGGATGGCCGAACGGCACGTTGATCACGTGCGCAGCCATGCCGGCGGCTTCCGTTTTCTTCCGCCAGGTTTGGATTCTGTCGAGTGAATAGGCCCAATGGCCATAGAGGAAGCCGGTAATCCAAAGATCCGTAACGCCGGCATCGCGGACAAGGGTCAGCAGTTCGGGATCCGCCTCCAGGGCCTCTTCGGAAATGGAGAGGTGGAACGAACGCACCTTGGCCGATGGTGGATTGTCGGCCGCGAAGCTATATCGGTTGAGCAGTTTCGCGCCGATCACCGCGCCGCCCGCGGCCGCCAGTAGTTCTCGTCGGGATAGGATCATCGGGATCACCTCAATTGTTATGGATGGCGTTGTAAATCGCTTCTCCCCAGAATTGTCCAAAGACTTTTGCCCCGCGTTCGTTAGGATGCACGTAATAGGGTACGTTTTCTCGCGATTCCTTGAAGCAGAGGGACTGATGATTCTTCTGGAAACAGTCCCATCCCTTCACATCTCCGAGATGAACTCGCCCTGGATAACTCTTGGCCATCTCTTTAACAACCGAATCGATTTCCGGAAGATACAGGGCAAAATTCTCCGGATAGGTTCCGGGAGCTTTCGTATATCCCGTGGGGTGGTGAATTACGACCAGGGCCGTTGGAAAATGCTCGCATAACGCTTGGACAAGCGTTTTCATATCCTGCCTGAAACGATCGGGCGAATGAATGGCGGTGTCGTTTTGCCCTGCCGAATCGTTTGCACCCAGCATGACGGAAAACAGCAACGCGCCGGGCTCTTTCTGAAATAAATTGCCTGCCTGTTTTACCTCATCCCAAGCGCTGTTCGGCCGGTTCGGCAAAAACTGGTCCGTTCGATAGCCGGGTTTGCCGCAATTCTTGAACAGTACGCGGCTGATGCTGGGTTGCTCTTTCAGCCAAGCTACGGCGTAGACCGGCGGCGCATCCCGCTCGGGAGACTTCATTAGATATCCCGACGTGATGCTATCTCCAATAAACATGATGTTCAAGCTGTGCCGTTCCTCGCCCGATACTTCCACGGCTATGCCAAGGAGTGCAATCGAGATAACGGCAAATGCGTTGACAACCTTCATTTGGCATCTTTTGCTGGATTATACTTGGCGACAATGCGCAAGTGTCCCGACGGTTTCGCTAAAGTGACGGTCTCCCCGTTGACCTCGACGTTCGCTCCATTGACCGTCACGCTTTGCGGTTGCTGTCGGCTTGGGTGCCGCAAGGCAACGCACAATTGCTCGACGGGCCGCCCGGCGGGCGGATCGATATCCACGGTGATTGTATCCTGCGTCGATGCAGTATGCACGGCCATCTTGCCGAACAAGGTCGGCGCGTTTTCGACCGTTAGGGATTGATCCGGCGCGAACCAGCGGCGCGGACACCCGCGCAACAGCCAAACGATGCCTTGGGCTTCGTCCTGCTCGTCGATCACCATGCGGCGCATCATGTCAAGAACGCGGCCATTTCCGGAGGCGTTGGGTTGGAAGGGGGCAAAGTTACGCTCGTCCACGTTGACCCGCTCGACCGTTTGATGCAGATCGGGCGACATTCCGTAAACCAGATTCGTGTAGAACACCAGCAGCGCCTTTTCGGTTTCGCCGCGGGCGAGATAATTGCGGAAGAAGTTCATCTCGCTCTGATTGCAGTAATAGAACGGTGAATTGTTATCCACTTTGGATTGTTCTTCGACGGCGGCAAAATGCCCGAGCAACCCGCCCAGGGAGCCCCATTTCCGCTGAATCATCGCAAGCATCGCGTCCCAATACTTAGCATCCTTCACCGGATGGAGGATATCAACGTCGAACAAAGCGCGAGGGCCATCGAATACCCAAACTCCGCCGCGTTCGCCTTCGCGATAGTAGACCGTATTAGGAACAAAAAGCAGGCCCGTCTCGGGATCGGTGAATTCGGCCCGATGCATGGCATCGAGGATGCACTGACGATACTCGTCGGCCTCGTGCGTAAGACGGTCGGCCTCGGACAGTCCGGCCTCGCGAAAAGCGACGGCCATGTCGGCCATTCCTTTGTACGAGTAGCCATCCGACCAACAATACTGATAGCGATAACCAGGCCAATCATGCACACGTCCCTTGGGCAACAGACCGTAGTGCGCCGGTTTCTTGCCGTCAGCCGCCAGTGTGCGGGTTGTCTCGCGGTTCTTTTGAATCCAATCCCAGGCGGCTAAGATGCACGGCTGGTTCGCCTTAAGCCATTCCACATCGCGCGAATAGCGATAGTGCATGGCCATCGACGACAGCGCACTCCCGGTGGTACACATCCAGCCGATAGGTTCGCCGATGATGCAGCCTCGCTTAAACTTCACCTCGCCTTCCGAGGCAACATCCTTGCCATGCTTGCCGACACCGGTTTGGTGTTCGACGTAATACTGCAAGCAGGATGCCATCTCTTGATGATATCCCAGTGAATCCAACGGAATCGAGACGCGGGCGAATTCCCACGGCCAGATCGCTTCGGGCCATAAAAACAGATGGTTAGGCCGAATCCAATTCGTATCCGGATCCTTACGCATGTTGATCGACAGCAACAAGTGCTTGTAGATGTCGTTCAACGCGGGTTCAGGCGTGACGAACTTCATGCCCAAGGAGAGCGGACGATCCCATTGCGATTCGGCACGCGCCAAGGATTGTTCGAATTTGACCGCCGCTAGCCGTTCTCGCTCCGAGGGGGGCCAGAGCTTGGAACTACCGGCTACGACGAAGTCGATCGTACGGGTTTCCTTCGGTTGGAGTTGGAGATCGAAGCGAAGAGCGTTGTTCAGGCTAACCGGCTTGCCGGATTGGCCTTGTGCGGCATCGAAACTCGGTAGAAATACAGCGGGCGTGGGGACGTTGCAATGATACGCAAGCAAAACGCGGCCATCCACCGAAAGAGAGCCCGGCGTTGCTTCAACCTTCATCTCTTTGTGTTGCCAACGCGATACGGGGGCAAGAAACGGGCCGTAGCCGATTCCTGCATTTTGGCTTTCATCGGCCCGACCCGCCAGAAGCGTCAGGCTGGTTGCCGCCGGCGCAGCGGCACTGTTGGTTACCGAAACACGCATCACTATGTCTTGCTTTTCCTTGCCGGTCACGACGGCATCGTTCTCGGGCAGAACGCCGAACGCGACTCGTTCAAAAACAAAATCGCCGAGCTTCCAGCGGCTCTCGACGATCGGCTGATAGCCCTTGTGCAGTTGGTGAACCGCCTCGGTCAGATCCGGCAAGCGAGCAGGCGTGCCCAAGGCAAAGCCGACCACATACGCATCCTTCGCACTGCCCAAGGTGACGGACAATTCGGGATGCAGAGCCACGGGATCCGGATGGTATTGCGCCTCGATGGGCATGCGCTGCGTCAGGGGGCGGCATAGTCCGATCAAGTCCTCGGCTCGGACCTCGACATGATTCTTGGCAACGCCGTCGAGCGACAAATCGCCCTCTTGAAGGCGTTTTTTCAGCACCTCCGCCGCAGGATCCGCAATGGCCGACTGCGTATCGAACGAAAGACCTACGGCTAAACCAACAACAAGGACAGAAAGGATTGCGGATGTTTTCATGTTGTTTCCATTCCGTGGTTTCTTATACCGACATTGCCAATGTTTCGACTTCAACCGCAAACACGGCTGTTTCTGCCGAGTTTGCCGGCCTGATCGGCCGCGGAACGGTTCATTAGCGATGTAGAACGCAATCGTGGAATTGGCCGCCCTATTTCCATCCGGCCTGAAAGACGCCAAACCAGCGACGACTGTTCGATTCGCTGCCGACGACTTTCATCCGCAAGGACTTGCCCGACGCCAGTTGGGCCGAAGGCAACGTCAACGCAAATGTGCCGAACTCTTCCGTTGCCTTATCGCGCACGTATTTCAGGCGGATGGTTTTGTCGGCGTTTTGCCATTCGGCATCTTGTTGGGTGATCGCGGGAATGTCCAGAACTTTCTGCTCATTCACAAACAGGGAGAAACTGCCTTCCGGCTCGGCGAAGTAGCCCATGCCGCCGCCCCAGACAAGCGTATATTCGGGTTTCGACCGAACGTCGGCGGGCATCGGTTGCGTTTCCCAAACCAACGTATTCTTGCCTTGCATGGCCCGAGCTACATCGATTTGATTGACGCCCAACGGAAGATTGTCGCGCCCGCTGTCGCCGGCCGCAATAGTTTTGCTCCAGCCGCTGGACATTTCAAAAGTCAACTTGACCGTGCCTTGGGGATGGAAGGCATCAGAATGCACGTAGCGGAGCAGTCCATCGAGCAGACACGTGCCTTCGGGCGTGCCGGAAAGAAGATCCAGACCGAAGGTCATCAGGACTTGACCTTTGTCGATCTTGGCTTCGCCGGCATAGAGGAAGAACTGCTCGCGTCCTTCGCCGACGATCATCATTTCGTCGGGACGCAAACCGACCAACGGCAGCGGCAAGCCTTCTTTCATAATGCGGAAGGCCAACGGCGACAGATAGCCTTCGTGGGGCAAATCGCCCAGGGCCGCATGTTTGGCAAAGGCCGTGCCCACTTGATTTTCCATCCACCACCAACCGAGCGAGATGTTGGGTTTGCCCGATGCACCATTGATGAGGATGACTCGCTTGCCGGCGGCCAAGGCCGGAGCGACATCGGACGATCCGATCTGGGAAATCAACAGATTCGCCTTTACGGCGTCAGGCGCGTTCGAGGCAACGAGCCCGGCATAGAGTTTTTCAAGCGTCGGCAACAAGGCCGGCGAGACCGCAACGCCCGAGGCATCCTGTTTGGCGCGTTTCGGGAAGAGCCAGAAATCCCAGGAGTTTTTCACGTCGGCACCGGCCACGGTGGCTTCGAGCACCGCATGAACGGGCTTCGTGAGATTCGGGATAGTGATGGGCAATTCGGCAAGCAATCGCGTGCTGCCTAGGGCAACATCACCGCCGTCGACTTGGCCTTGGGCGAGTATTTCCTTCTCGGCGCGAAGCGTCCAGCGAAGTTGGGACTTCACGAGCGGCGCATCGCCGTAATGCGTGATCCAGAAAGACGCTTTCACCGTATCGCCCGAGACGGCGATGGGAACATCCGGATTGATTTTCAACAGCAGCGCGGTCGGCCCATTGAACTGGCGAAAATAGGCCGGCGTTGTGCCGTTGCTCTTCGGTTCCCAAAACGGATTGAACAACCCCTGGGCGCTATAGGTCTTCGCCTGTTCGATGATGACATCCACGATGGTCCAGAAGTCGTAACCGTCGCAGGCGGGATCGAGACGTGCGGCCTCGATTCCGCGTTTCTGGTAGCAGCGTTGCAGGGCG
>CAYWGR010000051.1:1200-22488 GCA_964458015.1 uncultured Planctomycetaceae bacterium | reverse complement strand
TGGCGTCGCCCCAGCGACGGTCCAAGCCGACGGCCGTGAGCTGTTTATCGCGGGCAACCATCGTGACGGGCGGCAGCATCACGCCTGAAAAACAGGGTTCCAGGCGCGCATCTTGCTTGACGCTCAGGTTCAGATATTCGTGGGCGACAAACGGCGCGTCGCACTTGAAGCTGCCCGGTTCCCAGACATTGATGGGCCCGCCGCGAAAATCAGAGTTCTCGGCCGTGTTGCAGGCGCCGTCTTGATGGATCATCAAACGGTCGGGATCAAGCCGTTTGGCTAACTTGTAAATTTCCTTGTCCAACGGCGAGCCGAGCAACCCTTCATTGCCGGTGCAATAGGTCGTAAACGAAACGTAACGGCGATAATGCTTGTAAAGCTCGGTCAGGTCGCGCATCGGATCGAAGGTGAACGCCTCGGTGGGATAGTCGCCATAGTAAGGCAACTCGGGCTGAACCATGATGCCGGCTTCGTCGGCGGCTTCGTAATATTCCGGCCACTCGCAATGCGTGTGGCATCGCGTGTAGTTGAACCCCGCAGCGCGCGCGGTTTTTAGGTTTTTTAAATGATCTTCCTTCGAGGCGGGCGAAACCAACGTGAGCGGATAGACGGAATCGTCGCCGAAACCGCGTGCGAAGAACGGCTTGTTGTTCAGGAAGAAACGGTCGCCGCGAACTTCGATCTTCCGCACGCCGAACCGCTCCGTCCAGCCGTGAACCGGCGTATCGCCATCGCACAGGGTAAGTTCGGCTAGATACAGGTTGGGCGATTCCGGAGACCAGGGGCGGAACGGCTTCAGCGGCACACGGCACACGACCTCTGCGGTTTGGCTTTGCGGCGTGAAACTAACAGCCTGGCTGCCCGAGCCGGCCGTTTGACCGTCAACCGTTTTCACAACAACGCGAACGTTTGGATTTTTGAGCAAGGCGGCTGCCGCGGCATAGGCGACCGTGGCATGGACTTCGGCAGTCTGATGATCGAAATCGCCGCGCACCCAGGCGTCGTCGATTCGAGTGTCGGGCGTGGCTTCTAGTTCGACGTCGCGATAAAGACCGCCGAAACGGTGCGTTGAGACGAATTGCCCCTTGCGGCTTGGCAATACGTTGTTGACCGCCGCGACCACGACGGCCTTTTTGCCGGCTTGCACGAGATCGGTGATGTCGTATTTGTAGGTGCCGCAATAGTTATCGACCCAAGCGACGGTTTTGCCGTTGACCCAGAACCAGCCTTGCGACCGGACGCCGCCGACCTTGAGCCAGACGCGCTTGCCTTGCCAATTGGCCGGGATGTCGATGGTTTTGCGATACCAGGCTTCGCCTTGATAGATGTTGCGAAGCGGCTTTGCGCCGTGATCCCATTTGCAATCCCACGAATCGCCCATGCCGGGATTGCCGACGCCTTGGGCTTCCCAACAGCCCGGCACCTGGATGGATCGCGAGCCCGGCCAGGGCTTGGCGAAAAAGGACGACCAGTAAGGATGACGCAGCGGCGCAACGCCCTGTGTGACAAACTCCCACTCGCCCCGCAGCGACAGGACATTCTGCAAAGGCGACCGGACGACCGGATTCACTACGGCCGGCAACGCCCTGCGATAGGCCCAGGTTTCGACGCCGGAAAGCGGCGGCTCTTCGGCCGAAGCGTTGACACTTCCCCAAACAATGGCCGCGGCAGTCATCAGAAATAACGGCCGGAAGGCTTGTCGCAAATTCACCAAGAAACATGCAAAATACAAGGTCATGAATCTATCTCCCAGCAGATAGAGGGAATTATAAGGCGTGCAAGGCAGGCAGGGAAGGAAAACGACGGAAGCCGTTGACCCTTCCGGTATTATGGAAAGATCCACGGCTTCTGCAATGTCGTTTTGCGGCGAACTTCTGTCGATTTGCGACAAATCCGGGCTTATTCTTCCGGCAGATAGTGTTTTCGGAACGTGCGTCCCCAACGATACGACGGACGGAACGCCTCGGCCATCGGACAGCCGGCCTGCAACCCGCGATATTTGGCGGGGACTTCCAAAAACGCTTCCAAATCGTAGCCGAATATGTCGGTCATCCATTGCCCTTGACTCACGTGGGCATGGACCATATCGACCTTTTGGGAGAATGTTTTCGTGATATCCACATAGATTTCCGGCGTGAAATTGACGCCGATGGGCGTGTCCATGAAATACACGTGGGGAATTTTGTCGGTCAGGGGGCTGGCCGTCTTGATGTTCGGAATGCCACCCATGTGGGCGCATTCATCAACAATCATGCCGGAGATCGAATGATCGGGGTTGTAATCCTCGCGCCAGTGGCAGAAGATCACATCGGGCCGGGCAATGCGAAAGGCCTCGATGAAGGCGTGCCGCGTTTCGACCGAATCGAGAAGAAATTCATCGTCGAACCCGAGCCAAATCAGTTGCGCCCCGATCACCTTGGCGGCGTTCAAGGCCTCTTGATGGCGAATGGCCGCGATCTCGTCTTTCGGAAGCGTCGAGGAGCCGACATTGCCGTTCGTGGCCACGCAGAAAAACACTTTGTGTCCCTGCGCGGCGTAAAGGGCTGCCGTGCCGCCGCCGAGGTTTTCAATATCGTCGGGATGCGCGCCGACAAATAGAACGTTCATGGCACAAATTCCTTGTTGCTGTTACTTATCTGAGCGAGTGTTTTTCATTCTTCCGGCAAGTAGTGTTTTCGGAACGTGCGGCCCCAACGATAGGACGGCCGGAAGGCCTCGGCCATCGGACAGCCGGCTTGCAGTCCGCGATACTTGGCCGGGATCTCCAAAAACGCCTCCATATCGTAGCCGAAGATGTCGGTCATCCATTGCCCTTGGCTGGCATGGGCGCGCACCATCTCGACCTTCTTTTTGAAGGTTTTGGCAATGTTCACGTAGATTTCCGGCTCAAAACCGACGCCGATCGGCGTATCCATGAAATAGACGTGCGGAATTTTGTCGGTCGGCGGATGCTCGGTCTTGATGTTCGGAATGCCGCCCATGTGGGCACATTCATCGACGATCATGCCGGAGATGGAATGGTCGGGATTGTAATCCTGCCGCCAGTGGCAAAAAATCACATCGGGCCGCGCGATGCGAAAAGCTTCGATGAAGGCGTGCCGCGTTTCGACCGAATCCTGAAGAAATTCATCATCAAAGCCAAGCCAAATCAGTTGTGCCCCGATCACCTTGGCGGCGTTCAAGGCCTCTTGATGGCGAACGGCCGCAATTTCGTCTTTCGGAAGCGTCGAGGAGCCGACGTTGCCGTTGGTGGCCGTGCAAAAAAACACTTTATGCTCTTGCTCGGCATAGAGCGCCGCCGTGCCGCCGCAATAGGCCTCGATATCGTCGGGATGAGCGCCGACAAATAAAACGTTCATTGCACAAACTCCTTGTTGCCGGAAACAGTGATTATATCGCAGGGCCTACCAGAACCACCAGTAGAGCGTAAGCCAAATCACGGTAACGATGCCGCACCAGAGCTTCAACTGCTGATACCAAGGCCTTCGGACGCCTTCGTCGTAGGTTCCCAGCAATTGAGGACTCCAGACGAACGGGGCGATCTTGGCATAGTCGGGTGGAGCAGTCACTAAGGTCACAATGGCGATGCCGATAATGATAATCACTTCGGAAATGCCGCCGATGTAGAAGAAATGCAGTTCGGGGATGCCCGTCCATTGGCCGCTGAAAACGGCCATCAAGACGGACGTGATCGTCACACCGCCGAGCAGCCCGAATAATGCCGCGGCATAGTTCACCCGTTTCCACAGAATGCCCATGAGGATCGTGGCCATGAACGGGATGGCGATGGCCGTCAGGGCGAACTGGAAAAACTTGAAGATGCCGAACAATCCGACGATGGGCGAAAGCACGGCGGCCAACAGCAGCACGACGAACGAAGCAATGCGGCCGACGCGAACCATCTCGCGGTCGGTCGCTTCCTTGTGGATCAGTTTTTTATAGAGGTCGGTCGAGAACAGCGTCGAGGCCGAGTTCACCTGGGCGCTCAATGCGGCCATCACGGCGGCGATAAGGCCCGCGACGACGATACCCCGGACACCCCATGCCGGCGCAAACTCGCCAAGCGCAAAAGTAAACGCCAGGTCGGGTTTTTCCAGAGGTTCGTGTTGGTGCATCACAAAGATCCAGTGGTAGACGACCAGCCCGAGGAAACACGTGACCAGGGGGCGTAAGAAATTGATGAATTGGGCCAAGACGAGTCCCATCAGGGCGTCCCACGTGGACCGGGCGGCCAACATTCGTTGAATCATCGCTTGATTGCCCACCTGATAGAACGTGAACGCACCGAACGTGGCGATGATCATGCCCATGAAAGGGGCCATTTCATGGTCGGGCGGCTGATATAGGTGCATTCGCTCGGGACTGGCTGCAACCAGGGCGCCCCAACCGCCGGGGATTTTACCCAAGGCGGTGAAGAACAGCGTAATGCCGCCAACCATCAGCAAGATACATTGGAACAGATCGGCCCACATCACGGAGGTCAAACCGCCGTGGATCGAGTAGGCCCCGACGCCCACGACGATCAGCACCAGCACGAAATAGAAGTTCCAGCCGGTTACTTCCGAAAAGGCAAGGCTTCCGGCGTAGAGCACCGTTACGGTGTAGATGCACACATAAAACGCCAGCAACATGCACGAGTAGATCGTGCCGCAGGCCGGCCCGAAACGGTCGGACAGGAAGCCAGGCACGGTGGTCACTTTATTTTTGAGATAGACCGGAATGAAAACCGTAAGCACCAAGGCATAGCAGGGCAACCCGAACCATTCCCAATTGGCGATGCCCATGCCGTGCTGATAAGCGGCCCCGACCGTTCCGATCATCTGCTCGCTGGAAATGCCCGTGGCCACGAAGGCCGTGCCAATCAGCCACCACGGCATTTTGTTGCCGCCGAGGAAATAGCCGTGGGCGGTGTCCGCCTTTTTGCGGCCGGCCAACACGCCGACGGCCACGACGAACACGATCGACACGAGGATAATGACGATATCAATGGTGTTGAGCATAAATGCGATTATACCTTGTTGCAGATTTCTTGAAACCGCCGGGCGGTCGTTTGAATTTCTTCATCCCCGGAAAGGATCGTGATTCCGAACCCCGAGCCCAGGCCGGCATCGCTCACGCCAACGCTGATATTCATGGCGCGGCTGAGAATGTCGTCGGTTCGGGGATACGCTCCCTTGCCGTGCGGTTGTCCTAGTTCTTGGAGATGGCGGTTGACATGTTCCATGTTGGCATAGACGTGCCAGCCGCTCTGGTCGATGGTTTTGCTGCCGAGCGCCTTCGACGCGGCGGCTGCTTTATGGGCGTCGTCGAAAATCACGGTGCAGAGCGTGCCGCATTCGCCTTCGACATCGTTCAACTTACGATACTTGAACCCGCGCGGCGTTCCGATCAGATCCTTGAGCTTTTTCTTCTTTTCCCGCAAGGTCGAGGTGATGCGGTCGATCTTGCGGAGTTGCGCGAGGGCCAAAGCCCCGACGATCTCGTTGACGCGGAAGTTCAGCCCCAGGATGCTGCGTTGGCCGACTTCGACGCCGGTGCGCAAGGGGCGATGCCCTTGATCGTGGGCGGCGAAAGCACGTTCGTAAAGCTCCGGATCGTCGGTCACGGTTACGCCGCCGTCGCCGGCCGTGATGGTTTTGAAGATATTGAGCGAGAATGCGCCCATCTGACCGATGCTGCCGAGCTTTCGGCCGTGGTAGGAGCCGCCCGCCGCCTGGCAGGCGTCTTCCAACACTTTCAATCCGTGTTTCCGGGCAATGGCCATGATGGCGTCCATATTGCTCGGATTGCCGAGCATGTGAACGGGCAAAATCGCCTTGGTTTTCGGCGTGATGCGACGTTCGATGTCTTCGGGATCAATGGTTAGGCTCTCGTCGATCTCGGCCAGCACGGGCACGAGCCCCGCGAACAGGATCGACGTATAGGTCGCCACAAACGTGTAAGCCGGCACGATCACTTCATCGCCCGGCTTGAGTCCCAGGGCAATCAAAGCAACTAAGAGCGAGCTGGTGCCGGAACTGGTGGCCAGTGCATGCCGCACCCCGCTGTAAGCGGCGAACTCCCGCTCGAACGTGCAGACCTTCTGCTTAAAATGCGGATCCTGGGGATCACCGTAGCGAAACAGCCACCCCGAATCCAAAACCTCCATCACTTCGCGTTTTTCTTCCTCGCCAATCCAACAAGCTCCAGGACCCGGCATTGCAGTAAACTCCTATTTTGCATGGTACGATACCGACAACCTCGACTGTAGATGGATTGGCCCCGAAAGAAACGTCATTTTGCGGGAAAAACATTTCGTTTTGCGACAAGAGCACTTTTTTTCGCTGGAAATTCATGCGGTTGTCGCATTACCCTTGCAGGCAACAATCCGCGTGCCGCGAACACCGGAGGACTGCGACATTGTATTATTTGTCATTCTGAGCGCAGCGAAGAATCTCGCTCGCCCTTGCTAACTATCTACGCATCAACGAGATCCTTCGCTGCTCTCAGGATGACTTTTTCTCGTTCCGTGGAAATTTGCAAAGCTCCTAGTGTTGCGGCTCGCCCTATTGCAAAAAGAAAAGACATGCTGTAGAATAGCATTCTACATACGGAATAAGGAGCAGCCAAAACCATGACCAGGCACGACCACGACGATCGGCTTGAAACGGCGGTGCCGGCGGTGTCGCGGGCGTTGGATTTGATCGAGTTCCTTGCGGATCGCGGCCAGTCGTTCGGGATTAACGAGTTGGCTCGGGAATTAGAGATCCCGGTCAATTCGGTATTTCGGATTCTCAAATGCCTAGAGGCTCGCGGCTATGTCGAGACCGACTCACCCGGCGGAGGCTACCAGCTCAGCACGCGGTTTTTCTCGCTCGGCATGCGTTTGCAATCGCGGTTCGACCTGCGTCGGCGAGCGCGGCCGCATCTGGAGACGTTGTGCCGGCAGACGGGAGAAACAACGCAGATCTACTTCCTCGACGGCGACACCACGATTGTACTCGACTGCGTTACGCCCGATGTACCGTTGTATTTGCAGGTCGTGCCCGGCACGCGCATGGAATTACACGCCAGCGCGTTCAGCAAGGCGATTCTTGCGTTTCTGGCCGAAGACGATGTGCGGCGACTGTTGCCCAAGCGGTTGTCGGCATTGACGCCCAACACGATTACCGACCGAGATCGATTTTTGGCCGAGTTGTCGAAGGTTCGCCGCACGGGCATGGCCTACGATCGTGAAGAATACACACTGGGTGTGTATTGTGTTGGCGCACCGATCTTCGATGTCCACGGCGATGTGGCGGCTGGAGCCGGAGTGACCGGGCTGGTCAGTCGTTTTCGGGCAGAAGATCTGCCGCGTATCGAAAAACAGGTTCTGCGATGTGCCCGACAGATTTCGTCGGCCATCGGTCACGATGGGCGAAATTATGCGGCGTTGGCTGTTGCCGCGGGGGCGACGTAAGCAAAACAAAGGTCGGGACCCTTACATCGAAACGGGAAGGAGCGATCGTGATCACAAAACGATACATTTTCGTTGCCCTCATGGTCCTGTTGCTAATTCCGTCGGCCAAGCTCTGCGCGTCCGACAACGCCGGCGTCGATCGCGCTCGGCAGGAGCTGGCTCGATTGCGGTCTGCGGTCGCCGACCTGGAGCGAAGCTTCCCTGATTGTTACCAGGGCGCCGAGTTTCGGCGGCAGCTCGACGATTGCGAACGGACATTGGATGCCGGCACCGCAACTGCCAGACTGGCCGATCTGGAACGCTATCGGCGGCAAATGCTCGTGGACGCCAATCCGCTGCTGAAAGGCAAGCGGCTGTTGTTCGTAAAACGCAACGCCTACGGCTCCTTTCATTATTACGACGATCACGACAACGGCATCGTGCGGGCCGGCATGGGCGGCAACCTATGCGAGTTGACGTTGCAGAACGGTTCCGTGCGGGAATTGGCGCCACAATTGGCCGGTGGGCTGTTCGACCGCTACGACTTGTCCTTTGACGGGCGGGAGATTTTGTTCGGCTATTGCAAGACATTGAACGATGCATTGCGACTATGGCGAATCAATGTGGACGGCACCGGCCTACGGCAGGTGACGTTTCCGTTGCCAAGCGATGCGACGGCGGTTCGCGCGGCGCTTGCCCCGAATTCACGCAACTCTGCCGATCCTATGGCAAAAGACGGGTATGGCAATCTCGTGTCTCGTTGGTTTTTGACGCAGGATTTCCATCCCTGCTGGCTGCCTGACGGCGGGATTGCATTCACCTCAACACGAACCCAACATACCGTGCTTTGCGGCGGCCTCGGGTTAAGTGCGCCCAACCTGTACCGCATCCAGCCAGACGGTTCCGGGCTGCGCCGACTCTCGCATGGCACGTTGAACGAGTTGTATCCTACGGTGTTGAACGACGGACGCATCCTGTACAACCGTTGGGAATACGTTTTCAGAAGTTTGTTCCTTGTACAGCCGTTGTGGGCAATGTTTCCCGATGGCAGTCACAGCGAGGAAATCTATGGGCTCAACGTCGGCGAACCGGGCGTATTTATGCAAGGCCGCGCCGTGCCGGGTCGCAATAATTTAATTGTGTGCGTCGGTGCATGCCACGAACAGATGGCCGTGGGACCGATCCTTCTGGTGAACTTGCAACGCGACAAACGCTCGGCTAGCGCCATGCAATCGATTACTCCCGAAGTTGAATCGCGGGGCACGCATGATCGTTGGTTTTTGCGTGACGGCAAGATGGTGCAAGACACGGGCAGCGGAGGGCCGGTATTCTGCGATCCTTGGCCGCTTTCCGATAAGTTTTTCTTAGTTGCACACAACGCCGACAAACCAATCGCGGACAAAGCGGCCTATGGCCTGTACCTGTTGGACGTGTTCGGGAACCGCGTGCCTATCTATCGAGACCCGGCGATTTCGTGCTGGCAACCGATGACGCTGGAGCCCAGACCCAAGCCGCCCGTGTTATCCACCACGATTGCCGAAACCGGCGCGGGCACACAGTCAGGGCAACCAGAAGGAACCTTGTTTCTGCAAAATGTCTATCAAGGTCTGAACGGCGTGCGTCCCGGGAGCGTGAAATACCTGCGCGTGGTCGAGCAAGTGCCAAGGTTGTGGGATGTCCTAGACAAAGCAGCCCCGGACGATGGCGGCAATGGCTCGCCCATGGCCGTGCTGAACGGCAACACCCACATCTGGGTAGCGGCATTACATGGCATCGTGCCCGTCTGCGAGGACGGCTCGGCCTGTTTCACGGTGCCGGCCAATCGCAACATCTTTTTACAGGCCCTGGACAAAGATTTCATGCAGGTCCAGACAATGCGGACTTTTGTGAACCTTCAGCCGGGCGAAAATCGTTCCTGCGTTGGTTGTCACGAAGATCGACGGAGTGCGCCGTTTCGACAGAACATGGCGTTCGAGGCACTCCGACGTCCACCGGTACGGCCAACGGCGCAACCGGGCGACGCGACGGCATCCAGGCCGTTGCACTACGTCAGCGATGTGCAGCCGGTTCTCGATCAACATTGCGTGCGATGCCACAGCAGTGCTTCGCCCGAGAGCAAACTGGACCTGTCAGGCACGCTTACCACTTTCTTCAACCGGTCGTACGAGGAGCTTTTGGCGAAGGGCCACGTCCAGGGCTATAACGAATGGAATGCCGATCCCAAGGACTCGACCCCCATGGCCCCTTATTCCCGCGGCTCACACACCAGCAAGCTAATCCGATTGCTTCGCGACGGCCATTATGACGTAAAGCTCTCGCAACCGGAGTTTGTCAGGCTCGTCACTTGGGTCGATCTCAATCTGCCGTACTATGGCACCTATTACGGTCGCCGCAATCTTCGTTACCAAGGAGAGCCCGATTTCCGCCCTGTTCCGCAACTAAGTCCCGCTTGCAGCATTCCCTCCGACCAAACCCGCCTTGACCCCCAAAAATCAATGACAACCTCACCTTCCAATACAGGCTCCAAGTAACATTGTTCTATTTTAAGAAACAAGTCTCTTGGAGTCGTCTGCAAAACCTAGTTTGCTACAACACGAGGAGGATAGCCAAAATGTCTTCGACCATGACGAACAGTTGGCGACCGCTGTGTGTGCTAAGCGTTTCGATACTGGTTACGATGGCCTCGCGCGGCAACGGCGACGACCCCAAGGCAACTCCGCCCGATACGGCCGCGAAGATCGAAAACCGTCTGATTGCCCATTGGACATTCGACGAGGCGTCGGGCAACGTATGCAACGATTCCAGCGGCAATGGTTGGCATGCCACGGTCGTATGGCCCTCGGCCACGCCGGCTCGGCAAATCGGCGTCTTCGGTCCGGCGGTTGCGTTATCCGGTTCGCATCGTTTGCGAATGGATAGACGAATTCCCCTGGGCGACGCGGCCGGCATTTCGTTGATTGCTTGGGTCAAACCCACGGATTTAAGCGGTTATCGCGAGATATTCCGCAAGGAAGACGGCAATAACCGCGTGCTTTTCTCCTTTCAGGAAAACGGAAATCGCCTGGCATTGGGACTGAATATCGGCGGCTACGTCGAATGCCATGCCCCGATCCAGCCTGCCCAGGTCTGCGATGGTCGTTGGCACCACTGTGCGGCCACGTTCGACGGTCGTTGGATGCGTTTATATCTCGACGGCAGCGAGATCGGCCGTCTCGAACGTCCCGGTGCAATTGAGGCGGGGACCAACACCTCTGGGAACATCGGTTCGGCGGGCGATGGCGAGGATTTCCAAGGACTATTGGACGACTTGCGGATCTATGCCGGTGGGCTCAATGCCCAGCAAATCACCATGCTCTACCGTCAAGGCATGGAGATCATGGAGCGGTCGGCCAAACAACTGGCCCAACGCATTCAAGCAGTCTATCAACGCGCGCCATCCTTTGCCGAGACGATTATGCAGTGCCGCCGGCGCATGGTAGAACTGCATCTTGTGCAGAATATGGATGTGGCCCGCGGCGCGGCCGCGCTGCTGAAGGCCGACTTCGCTGGCGACTGCGACCGGTTCACTTCCACGACACTTACGCAAATTGATGATTTGCTGGTCGCCGCCGATGCCGACGCGCATGTGAAGCTGGCCGAGCGATTGGTCGCCTTGTTGTTCGAGTATAGGCCGCTGACCGAACACCAAAAGAAAAAGCAGTCGCCGGAAGAGGCTCGCAAGTGGGAGGAACTCGATTCGTATCGCGTCCGACTCGAAAAACTCAAGGCCCTCGGCCCCGCAGCGGCATTTTCGCCCGACTGGATTGCATTCATGCTGGAAATCAGCCCGAAGATCCAGTTCCGCCCGTATGTATCGGAAGCCGTGGCCCCTTATGTCACGCCGGAGACACCCGTGACTCGGAACCTTACGACGAACGAGGCCCAGGAAACACTGCGACGCGACTGGCTGCATCAGGCCGACCAGAATCCGAGCCGCGAACGGATTCATAGCGAGATCGACTGGACGCGACGTCTTGCAGACCGCATCGCAAAGGCTTCGCGGGGGAGTCTGAGCTTCACGAAAGAGCTGGCCCAACTCGCCGAGTTCGAAAAACTGTCGGCCTCGCTCACCAAACCCAGCCCGGAGCTTTACTTCCAGGTTCGCGAAATCAAGCGGGCAATTGCTATCCGTAATCCCGTCATCGACTTCAATCGCATCTTGTTCGTCGATATGCCCTATCCTCAGGGCAGCGAGTGGCGGCACGAAACACGGCATCGGCTCGGTTATATGGCCGTGCCCGGCGCTCGGCTGTTGGTTCTCGACGGTCTATCTCCCACCGGCTCGCTCAAACAACTGATGCCGCAAAACCCGCTGCACGGGTCGTTCTGGCGTCCGGATCTCTCCTGGGACGCCCAGAAGGTTCTCTTTTGCTTCAAGCCGCACAATGAGAAGTCGTTCCACCTGTATGAGATTAACATCGACGGGTCGGGCCTGGAACAATTGACCGACGGGATATTCGACGATCTTGATCCCGTCTATTTGCCCGACGACCGGCATATCGTCTTCTCCACCACCCGCGCGCACAGTTACGTGCGTTGCATGCCTCCGACGAATGCCTATGTGCTCGCCCGATGCGATCGCGACGGCAAGAATGTCTATCTCATCTCGCCGAACAACGAACCGGATTATCTGCCCTCGGTGATGAACGACGGACGCCTGATCTATACCCGTTGGGAATACACCGACAAACCATTGTGGCGTTTGCAAAAATTGTGGACCGTGCATCCCGACGGCACGCAAGTAAACCTTTATTGGGGCAATCAGAGCGTATGGCCCGATGTGCTGAAGGACGCCCGCGCAATTCCCGACAGCCGCCGCGTGATGTTCACCGGCAGCGCTCATCACGACTGGTTTGCAGGTTCCGTGGGGATCGTCGATCCGGATCACGGCTACAACTTCCCTCAAGGCTTGACCAAGATCACGGCCGACGTAACATGGCCGGAGTCGGGCAACGGACCGGTCGATCCGATCGAATCGCCCAATTATCACCGCAGCGGTTCGTATCCCGCCTATTATTCACCCTATCCGCTTGGCGAGAAGGATTTCCTAGTCTCGGCACAGCGCGACGGCAAGTTCCTGCTGTATCTGATGGACGTCGATGGGAACCGCGAACTGATCTACGAAGGCGTAAACAATATCTTCCACGCCATCCCGGTGCGGCCTCGCGTTCGGCCGCATGTCATTCCCGACCGCGTGGCTTGGCCCACGCGCGAAGAGCGCGAACACCCGAAGAACGGAGTCATCTTCAGCGCCAATGTGTACCAAAATGCGCCGCCGGCTTTACGCGATAAAGCCCGCTATATGCGTGTGATGACGATCGAGCCCAAGACCTATACCTATTGGAACCGGCGGCCGTACATCTCGACCGGGCCGGTGGTTTCGGCCGTGCAGTCGGAAGGCGTGAAGCGCGTGCTGGGCACCGTTCCCATCGAGCGGGACGGCTCGGTGGCCTTCGAGACGCCGCCGGGCATGGCGCTCCACTTTCAATTGCTCGACGAGAACTACCGCGCCTTGCAGACCATGCGGAGCTTTGTGGGCGTGATGCCTGGCGAATACCGCGGATGTTTGGGATGCCACGAATCGCACAGCCGCGCGCCGCAATTGCGCAACAATGGCCTGGCCCTGGCCAAACCGCCGCAAACCATCGCGACGCCGCCCTGGGGCAAGGATACCGTGAGCTATCCGCGCTACGTCCAGCCGGTGCTCGACAAGTACTGCAATAGCTGTCACGGAGGCAACGGCGAAGCGCGCAAGACGCTCGACCTGACGCTGCGCCCCGGACTGCCGCAAGTTGCCGAGCCCTACATGACACTGATCGGCCGGCCCACATGGGGCGCGCCTTATCAGCGGCCCGCGAATCCGCCGCCGGGATTCGGCATCGCCGGCATGATCATGGTCGATGGCTTTGGCACGACCGACCCGGCCGCCTATCTGACGCCGCCGCCGATGACCTATCTCTCCTATCGCAGCCGGCTCATCGAATTATGTTCCAACGGCAAGCACTACGATGTGAAGGTCGATCCATTGAGCCTCCAGCGACTAATTGCCTGGGTCGACGCGATGTGTCCCTATCAAGGCGACGACGAGATCAGGACGGAAGAAGATCCGGTGTTCCAAGGCGTCGATTGGTTGGCCATTCGACCGAAAGTCAAGAATGCTCCGCGCATCATTCGTCCCGGCCCCGTGGATTAGAAGGAGCGCGAGACCGAAATGAAGCCGCACGTGAACGTTCGCAGCGTCTGTTGAGTTTTGCACATATCAGCGAGGCACCACAAATGAACGCACTGAAACGCCGGATATCGAGTCTGATTATTTTTGGTTTTGTAGCCGGCAAGTGCTCGGCTGCATACCTTTCGCCCGAGTATTTGGCGGTCGCCCCGGACGGCAAGACGCTGTATGTAACGGCAGCCACTTCAGGAAAACTGCTTCTGTTCGATGTCGCGGGCAATAAAGTATCGGCGGAATCGCCGCTGCCGTGTGATCCGAGCGGCGTGGCCACGGCGGCCGACGGCGCCGTATATGTTACCGGCGGCGGCGCAAGTGGCGCATTGTTCAAGCTCGATGCCGTTGGCAAGGTTTTAGCCAAGGTCGATATGGGCCACACGCCCCTTTGGCCGGTCGTCGGCAAAGACGCCGCCACGGTGTACGTGCTGAACCGCTTCAACAATAACGTCGTGGCGGTCGATGCCGCGACGATGAAGCCGAAGGCAACCATTACCGTATTGCGAGAACCTCATGCAGCGGTACTGGGCGCCGGCGGCAAACTGTTGTTTGTGGCCAACCATCTGCCTGCCGGCCGTGCAACCGACAAGGTCGTGGCGGCCGCCGTCTCCGTGATCGATACAGCCACGTTCAAGCTGGTTGGACATGGAACGCTGCCCAACGGCAGCACCGGTGTGCGAGGCATGGGCGCTTCGCCGGATGGAAAATTCATCTACGTCACGCACAACCTGGCACGGTATCAGTTGCCGACCACGCAATTGGAACGCGGATGGATGAACACGGCGGGTTTAAGCGTCTTCAATGGCGAAACAGGTGAGTACGTCAACACGGTGTTATTAGACGATGTTGACCGCGGGGCCGCCAACCCTTGGGGCATGGCCGTGTCACCGGACGGCAAGTATCTGATCGTGGCCCATGCCGGCACGCGCGAAATCAGCATAATTGATCGTGAGGCGTTCCACACACGACTCGACAAGGCCGCCAAGAATGAAAAAGTGACGGAAGTCACCAAGTCCGCGTCCGACGTGCCCAACGATCTGACGTTTCTGACGGACATCCGACGCCGCCTGAAGCTCAACGGCGATGGCCCGCATGGCGTGGCTATTGCTGGCGACACGGCGTATGCCGCGCTCTATTATGCAGACGCTCTGGCTGTCGCCAAGTTGGGCGATACGGCGATGAAATGCGATGCCATCCCCTTGGGCACAGCGCCGGACCTCGGCAAGGACCGCGTGCGCCGCGGCGAAATGCTCTGGAACGATGCTACCGTGTCGTTCCAGCAGTGGGTGAGCTGCGCGAGCTGCCATCCGGACGGGCGCTCGGACGGTCTTAACTGGGACTTGCTGAATGACGGCATCGGAACCCCGAAACAGAGCAAGAACCTCGTGTACTGCCATCTGACGCCGCCGGCCATGGTCACCGGCGTTCGCCCCGACATGCAGGCGTGCAATCGCAAGGGCATTACTCATATTCTGTTCGCCGTCCGGCCCGAAGAGGACGCGCTTTGCCTGGATGCTTATGTCAGTTCGCTCAAACCGGTATCGAGCCCACATCTCGTGAATGGCAAACTCTCGGCGGTCGCGATGGAGGGTGAGAAAGTCTTTCATGGGGCCGGCTGCTCCGCGTGCCACCAGCCGGACAAAACCGGCCCGAACGGCGAGCGGCTCTTTACCAATCTGAAGAAATATAATCTTGGCCTGGGCATTGGCGCCGAGGAAGGGCGCGAGTTCGACACCACGACGCTGGTCGAGATGTGGCGCACGGCGCCCTATCTACACGATGGACGCGCGTTGACGCTCGAAGAAATGCTTTCGACTTTCAACCCGAATAACACACACGGCAACACCAAGGGCCTTTCCCCCGAACAAATCAAAGCATTGGCGGAATACCTCCGGTCGCTATGACGGCTCGATTCTTTCGAGCGCCGAAAGAGATCGATCCGCCGGGCCTGACAAAAAATCGCAGCAAATAGTCATTCTGAGCGGAGCGAAGAATCTCCGTGATTCCAACGAGATTCTTCGCTCCGCTCAGAATGACGGAACAGCCAAGAAAAATTACCGCACCCAATCCGCCATACCGATCCCTGAACACACAATTCAAAACCACGGAGAATAGCTCATGAAGTTTTCGGTGAAGAGATTCGCAATAGGCGTCTTTTTCATCCTCGGCATGTTGGCCAGGGCCGTTCCGGCCGATGAGGAGCGGAAGCCGGACATCGACGTTGCAGCAAAACAAACGACCAGCCCGCAGCAGACGTTCCGTCCCCGGCTTCTGATATCGCTCCCCGACGAACTAAACACCCCCGACGGCATGAGGTTGGACAAGAAAACCGGCAACATGATCGTTGCTTGCCCGAACTTCAACGATCTGAAACATCCGGCCAAGTTGATCCAGATCACCCCGGATAACAAGTGCGAAGTCTATTTCGACAAATGCCCGAAACACCCCGAGAGCGGCTATGCCCATCCGATGGGCATGGACTTCGGCCCCGATGGCAACTTGTATTACGCCGACAACCAGTACTTCAACGACAAAGACAAGAAGCATTATTGGTCGCGCGTGATCCGTGTGAACGTCAAAGACGGCAAACCCATTGATGCGGATGTCGTCGTGGAAGGCTTCAAGCTTGCCAATGCCGTTATGTTTCACGGCGACAATCTGTTCGTCACCGATACGTTCTTCGACCTGCCCGGGGAGTCGAAGAGCGGCGTATACCGCATTGGTTTGGACGAAATCCGGAAGGGGCCGGTCATGCTCAAGCCCAAGGGCGAAGTCGATCCCCATCTGCTGTTGACCTCGGTGACAAAGCCGATTTCGGAACGCGGCAACGACATCGCCGGCGCCGACGGAATGACGTTCGACAGCAAGGGCAACCTATACTTCGGCCACTTCGGCGATGGGCAGCTCTTCAAGGTCACATTCAACCCAGATGGTTCGATAAAAACAAAGGCACGGCTCATCGGACCGCCGCAATTGACATGCTGCGACGGCATGTTCTGCGACGTTCGCACCGATAAGATCTATATCGCCGATGCAGCAAGGAATGCCATTCGGGTCTTGGACACCCAAGACAACTCGATCACGACATTGTGGGAAAACAACGATACCGACGGCGCTTCAGGACTCCTAGACGAGCCTTGCGAGACGGCCATTCGCGGTGATAACCTGATCATTGCGAATTTTGACGTCCCATTTCCCGGCGTGAAAAACACGAAGTACGACAAGCCGTACACCATTTCGGTGATCTCCCTACAAGAGAGCCCTTGATGCCGACATCGTCACATCAATGGATATAAGGAGATGACAATAACAATAATGCAGGCTAGGCGAGCAAGTTTTTAAGCCGGCGGCTGCTCGCCGAGGTAATTGCCGTAAGTCAGCAGCAAGATAGCTGCCAAGAGTACGACAAGGGCAAGACGAATGGCCCGCCGAGTGCGAAGGTTCGTGCCGTGCCATTCGTGGAACATCACGCCGAGCAAATTGCTGAACAGCACCAGCATAATCATGTGGATGGCCCAGCTCGAAAACTCATAGGAGCCCATCCGCACGTGGCCTAGGTTGTAGAAGAAGAATTGTCCGTACCAAAGGGTGCCGGTAAGAATGGCCAACAGATAATTGAGCGGCAGAGTCGCCCAATGCGCATTTTGGCCCACGCGAACCAACTCGCCGAACGAGCGATTTTTGCGGGCTAGATAAAGGCTGTAAGCGAGAGCCGTGAGAAACGCGCCGGGATTGACGAACAGATACGCGACATTGCCACGCCAGTAGCCGGCCCCATGTTGTTCGGCCACAGCGATAATCGGTTTGGCTACGTCGTTAATGGCGATGCCGTAGACGGCCGAGAGGACTCCGGCTAAAAGCGAGAGCGTTAAACCTTTAAACCAGGAGAATTCGCCGGGGCCGGAGTTCTGATCGCGCAAATCGCTTTCCTTGAGACGCCCGGCGACGCCGCACAACGCGATGCCGAGGGTGCCGGCGGCGATGCCGAGTATCACCCAGATTCCGCCCGGCCGAACCAACACCTGTTGGAGCCGGCCCTCGACGATGGGCGTGACCAACGTGCCCAACACGCTCGACAGTCCCACGGCGATTGAGTAGGTCAGGGCAAAACCGATGTAGCGAATCGACAGGTTGAAGGCCGTACCGCCGATGCCGTAGGCAATGCCCATCAGGCAGCACCATAACATCGGCAGCTTAGGGGCTTCGCTCAACACTTGCACGAGGCTGGGGATCGTGCAGATCGCTCCGATCAACGGCCACAACAGCCAACACCACGCCGCCTGGATCATCCAGAAAATTTCCCACGACCACTGGCGAAGGTACTTTTGCGGTGCATAACAATTGGCTGCTAAAAAAGCACCGGCCGAATGAAATGCCACGCCAAGCAGCGGATGGGGTGTAACGGGCGTCATGGAACTCCTGTCGAAAGCCAAGTAGGCAGTTGCAAGTCTTTTTGTCGCGAGGCGGGCGTCACCGTCAGTTTTTCAATCTTGCCTTGGCGATAGACGCACTCGATCGCGGTCTTTCGCGGCGCAAGCAGCTTGAACGAAACGTTCCAATCCTTCGGCCAAGCCGGCATCAAATAAATCTTCTCGCCGGCCGAATCCAGAAGCATCGTTTGAAGCGTCAACATGATGTTGCTGCCGTGGTCTTGGTCGGGCAGCCAGTCGTAGTTCGGGCCCCACATCGCCGGGAATCGGTGGTTGGCATTCGAGTTGGCGACCTTGCCCAGCAGAATGCGCGCGGCTTCGTCGGCCAATCCGACGCGTGCGGCGCACTGGCCGTCGTACTGCCAGCCGATCGACGCTTTTTCGATCCGGCGTTGGAAAGTTTCGACGCCGACGGCAAGTTCCGGCCGCCCCACGCCATACACGGGAAATGGCCAGATGGCGTAGAGTTCGGGATTTTCGCAGTTATTGCGCTGCGGCTTGAATTTTTCAGCCGGTAGAATCCAGGCCTTGCCATTTTCGGTTTTCAGCGGCATTGGCGGTGCGGCCGCTTTCAGGCGTTGCCAAAGCTCGCGTTCCGCCGTTGGTGTTGCGGCAGCCGGAATCACCAACAGTCGATCCAACACATTATGAAGTCCCGCGACGCTTGGCGTGTCGTTGATCACGTCGAACCAATAGGTTTCGGCGGCCTGCGTGGGGCTAATCACGAGTTTCCCGTTGGCATCGCGCGAGAATCGCGTGTCGTAGTAGCGCAAAACATCGTGAGCCATCGGGATTAGTTCTTCGTTCAGAAACTTTGCATCCTCGGTGTACTCGTAATAGTCAAGCATCAAGGCCGTCAGTTCCAGGCCCTGTTGCCAAGCATAGCACCACCAAGGCGAAAGAACTTCCTTGGGCTGATGGCCTTTGCGGTCCCAGCCGTAGTCGCCGTTGGCGTAAGTGCCGAAGATGGTCATCGTTTCGGGGAAATACGCTCCATCAACATTGTGATATAGCTTTGCTCTCGCTTTGCACAACGGCACCGCATCGCGGAAGAAGCGGAAAAGCGTATGTACTTCGTCGAAATCGCCGCGTGCGATCATGGGGAAATAGGGCAGCCGGGTGTTTTGCCACCAGAAACTGTCGCCCCAGCGACGCCAGTCGGCACTCAGGTCGGGCCCGCCGCTGAATTTGGGATCCACCGTGAAGATCGAGCCGTTGAACTTGATCGGGTAATTGCCGCGTCCTCCGCAGGCGGTCATCCATCGTTGAAGAATATAGGCGTTGCTGACGCTGCCGCCGCCCTCTTGCATCAGCAGTTTGCCGTCGAGAAATACTTGCAGTGAGCCTGTTGCAGTATCCACGACCAGCGCAACATGCTGCCATTGGCCCGGCTTGAGACAATTCGGCTTGGCCATGCTGCGATTGCCCAAGATCAAACGCAGCGCAAGGCCGGGATGCGTGTCGAACAGAAAACCGTCTTCCTTGCCGGCGGTCAGTTTGTCGAAGATCCGCCCGGATTCTTTCTCGGCAGGTTTAATCCACGCTGCAACGGTGAAGCCCTTTTCGAGCTTGATATCCGCAGGCACGGCGGTCGTCGGATTATTCGGTTTAACGGCCGCCAACTTGGCGATCTCCTCGGCACTCGAGGAACGTTCCAAGGCCACGGGATCGGCGATTTGACCGCCGAAGCGGCTGCCGCCGTTCGAGTCGACGCCAAGCCGCAGCTTGTGCTTGCTCGAAATCGAGAGCATCGGAGAATCGCTGTCCACGTAAATCCAGCTTCGGCCCCAAAAAGCGTTCCACCATGCGGCGGTGCGTTGCATGGCGGCCGCGGCATCGGCCTTGCCGGCGATGTCGGCTAACTGGCTTTGCCATTCGGCCGCCGTTTTTGTTTGGGACGAGTGCGTGGCAATCGCCAGCGCGAATTGCGGTACGGCCGAAGCTGTTTTCAAACTGTTCGCATTTTCCTTGACGAACCCTTGCCCGTAAATTTGTCCGCCGAAGGTGCGATTAAGCAACGGATCGTGTACCGAGTCGGCCAGGGAGTCGATGCCTTGATGTTTGAGCGTAAAGGGCACAACGGAATACTCGTTACGGTGATGCCAAAGCACGGCATTCGGCGTGGAATCAGAAATTACATCGGCGCTTTCCCAAACTTCGACCGTGGCCGGGGCGTTCAGCATCGTCCAACACGATTGCATCTCATCGCCTTTGAGCACATGCCGTTCGGTGCGCCAGTTTTCTAGTTTGGCGGTAACCACGCGCGGCGTTTTACTTTCGCCTGCCACGTAGACGACGGGAGCTTCGGCATCGACGAACATGCGCAGTACGGCATCGCCGGCCGCAATAATGATCTGTCCGTCGCGCAGCTTCAACTCCTGCCGAAATGACTGCCCTTGAGCAAAGGGATTCGGCGAGAGACTGACGCGGATCCGGCCGAGCTTCAGCAACCGGCTGCATTCGCTCCATGTATCGGTTCTTGCAACGTAGAACAGCAGGTCGCCGTTCTCTTCGACCCATACATTCAGCCCTACTTCACCGTTGCCGATCGGCATGGAACCCGATGCGTCCTTGCTGGGCGACGTCCAAACGACATTGTGGCGATCCAACTCGGCGGGCGCGGCAATCTGCGAGAAGGCCCCGGACGCGAGGCAGCCTAAGTGAAGAACCAATACACATAGGGCGGCTTGTCGAACGGTTTTCATGTCTAAAACTCCAGGTGGGATGATTATGCGGGGAAAGGCAGGATAACATCGAATGTTTTCCACGCAGAACCAGCATATCAGGAGACCAAGGCCTCGTCAAATTCACCTAGTTGAAGCGGGTAGTCGCCGAATTCACGCACCAGCTTGACAATGAAATCGTAGGTATGGCCTGAAACCGAACTCGACACGGAATGGTCGGACTGGAAGATGTATCCGCCGCCGCGCGCCGCGTTGAGCTTGCGCAACACCTCGCGTCGGATGGCATCGCGATTGCCCGTTTCCCAAACCTGCATATCGCTGTTGCCGCAGAAGCCCATGCGATGGCCGAAGCGGCTGCGGAGATCGACCACATCCATGCTTGCCTTCACTTCCAAGGGATTGAGGGCGTCGATGCCGGCGTCGATGTAATCCTCGAAAATCGCGTGGATATTGCCGCAGCCGTGATAAATTACGTTCAGACCTTTCGAGTGGGCA
>CAYWGR010000051.1:0-1190 GCA_964458015.1 uncultured Planctomycetaceae bacterium | reverse complement strand
GGCTTTGACCCAGGGCTTGTAGTGTTGCCGCCAGAAGTCGGGCCGCATGAACGTGCCTTTCTTATAGGCCACGTCGCCCCAGATGACGAAACCGTCGAGCCAAGGCCTCGCGGCATTGATGGCCGCCTTGGCGCAGTCGAGATAGAACTGACCGACACGTTCCAACACCGCGCCCATGCGTTCGGGCTCCAGAGCCATCCACATCATATGGTTCTGGGGGCCGATCAGCCGCGTCATGCACTCCGAGCATTCCGTAATGCTGCCGTAGACCGGAAAATCGGGCCAAAGCGATCGGACCGTCTCGATCCAAGGGGGCGAGTTGCGCTCGAAACCGTCGCCGACGCCGGCGATTTGATTGTCACCCGCCGAAAAAAAACGCCGCGGATCGTTGGGAGCGTCGAATTGGGCCGCTTCCAACTTTTCGAGCGTGTCGATCTCCCAGCCGATAAACTCGGGCATGGGGCAACTGAACAGCTTGCGCATAATCGCCCCGTAGCCGGTCTTAACGACCACTTCGTCGGCAGTCTCCCGAATCGTCTCGAACGAACGAATCCAAGGATCCATGTTCGGAACCGTGGCAATCCAATCGAGATCGTAATAGTAATAAGGATTGGCATCCTTGGGCAATTCGAGTTCCTCGCGCCAGCGGTTCAAAAAACCACCCCAAAAGAAATCGCTGATCGGCACGCGGTCGGGCTCCTCGTGCCGCAATGCTTTCCGCATCCGCTCTAGTTTTCGCAGCGTGTTATCTTTTCGGGGCTCCGCGGCCGAAGCCGTCCCGACAGTCTCGAACATGCCCATAACCACCTCATTGCATCGCTTTTTGGAACAACTCCGACAGGCGTTTCTTGTCGGAATCCGGGCTACCGGCATAGCCCGACATCTTTTTGGAAAAACCGGCGTACATCTGCGTCGCCGCACGTTCATAAAAATTGACAATGGCGTTGCGTTTCTCGACGGTCATCGGGCGGAAGCAGCCTTCCGGCTCGATGGCCGTTCTCGCACGCCATGCCTCGATCGCGCCGAGCGTCTCCCGAAGGAACGCTCGCTCATATTCCGCGTTGGGCTCGCCGGCCAACGACTTTTCGAACACCTTCAACACGGCATAAGGCTTTTTCAGCGGATCCGGCAAGTCGGTGCGTGGTGCGGCGGCAACTTTCACGACGGCCGGCAGCGCCGGCGCAACCGAT
>CAYWGR010000050.1:0-31492 GCA_964458015.1 uncultured Planctomycetaceae bacterium | reverse complement strand
GTTTTGCCTGTTGTCACAGATGGTTCCCCATATTACCATGAGTAAAATGACGCAATTAAGGCAAGATTGCGGGATTGTCTCCCGCAACGAGCGTCTATCATAGGATCAAGGGAAGCCGGGGTTATAGCATTTCTTATGGAAGCAAAACTTTCTGTTGTCGGCGGCAAGGCCAGTAAGGCCGAGATTGCTCTCAAACTGCCCACCATCATTGGCCGCAGCCGTGGCGCCGGTCTGACGGTGGCCCATCCCATGATTAGCCGTCAACACTGCGAAGTGTTCGAGGCAAACGGCCTGTTGATGGTTCGTGATCTAGGTTCCCTCAACGGAACTTCGGTCGGAGGGCAAAAGATCAAAGAAGCGCCGTTGCCGCCCGACGCCGAGTTCACCGTCGGCCCGCTGACGTTCCGCGCCACTTACGAGTATGACGGCGATTTGAGCGAACTGCCCGAACCGGTGCTTGTCGAAAAGAAACAAGCCGCCGCCGGGGAAACGCCCGACTTCCAAGCGTTCGACGAACCGACCTCCTTCGAGCCGGAATCGGTTGGCGTTGCCGCCGCCGCGGCACCGCAAGAGGCATCGTTCTTCGATGATCTTATGGGCGAACCTGAATCGGCGCCGGTCGAAGAATCCTTGTTTGCATCTGCCGAAGCAGCCGAAGAGCCCGCGGTCGAAGAGGTGGAAGAAGTCGCAGAAGATTTCTCGATCGAGCCCGAGGCAGAGCCCGAACCGACGCCGCCGCCCACCTTGGCTAAGCCCGCGCCGGAACCGACGGCCGTCGAGCCCGAGGTGGAGTCCATCGAAGTTGCCGAAGAGCCCGCGGCCGTCGAACAAGAGCCGGTAGCCGTGGAAGAGGATATTGTAGTTGTTCAAGAGGAACCGGTAGCTGCCCAGGAAGAACCGGCGGTGGAAGCTGAACCGGTAGCTGTTCAAGAAGAGCCGGCAGTAGCGGAAGCTGAGCCTGTGGCTGTCGAAGAAACGACCGGCGAGCCGGAGTTCGACTTCTTCGCCGAGGAGGAATCGCCGGCATCCGAAGATTCGCCCGAAGAATTTTCGCTCGAAACATCCGAGGAATCCGACCTATACGGCATAGCCGAATCGGAACCTGCTGCCCCGGTCGCTGAAGAGCAAGAAAGCGAGCCCGAGGCCGTCGAGGAAAGCAGCGAAGAAGCAGAAGAAGAGGAGGAAGAGGAAGAAGACACAGCGCCTGCGAAGACTAAAGCCGCGTCGAAGAAGAAATCTTGGTTCGGCGGTATGTTCGGCGGCAAAAAGAAAGGCAAGGACAAACCGGCAAAGCCCGACGCCAAAGCCGCCGCGAAAAACGCCCCGGCCAAGCCTGCTAAGACCGAGCCGGTTGAAGAGGAGCCTGTGGAAGAAGAGCCGGCTGCTCCTGCTCCGGCCGCCGAAGAAGAACCGGCCGGCGATTCCGACATCTTCGGCCATGCCGAGGAAAAACCGGTTAAGAAAAAGTCTGCCGACCCCGCCGAGCCCGAGGACGTCTTCGACGATTTCCTTAAAGGCTTAGGGTAAAGAGAAACCAAACCGCGTAAGTAAAAAACTTAAGGGTGGTGGGAAACGAACGCTTTCCCTCCACCCTTTTTTTCTAATCCCTAGCCTCTAGCTTTTCTTTGTCCGCACCGGCGGTTCTTCCATGCTGTCGATATAGCGGCGCAACCGTTCCAGCTCGTCGGTTACTTGGCGTAGCTTGAGCATGTTCTCGACACGTTTGACCAATTCCAGCTTATTGACCGGCTTGCTCAAAAAGTCGTCGCAGCCCGAGGACACCGCCCGCTCGATGTCGCCCAATTCGTTCAAGGCCGTGACCATCAAGATCATGACCTGCTTGGTCGCCGGGTCGCGTTTCAAGGTTTTGCAGACCTCGAACCCGCTCAGCTTCGGCATCATGATGTCCAGCAGAATCAAGTCCGGCTGAAACTCCGCCACTTTGGCCAGCGTGTCGCGGCCGTCGACGGCCACGGCGATGTCGCACTCCACTCCATCCAGATAGGCCTCCAGCAGTTCAACATTGGGGGCGTTGTCGTCAGCGATTAGTATTTTGCTTTTTGGCATGATTGGTAATTGTTTGGGGCTATAAAAGGCCGAAGTTTGCGATTTCGCAGGACTGGCCCATCGAGCAAATCCTGCCAATTAGTCCAACACTTGGGATCGGGCCGATACACGGTAATCAGTACGGCTCACAGAACATGCATTATACGCTCAAACAGGATGGACGGGAGTGCCATCCGAGGTTTCTCCAAAAAGGAGGTGCCTTAAAATGGCCAATATGAGTGATGTCCCCTATCCTCCCTATCCTCCATTCGGACTTAGCGGTCGCATGACTTATAGCTTATAGTCACCCTTCCATCTGTGAATGAGGTGACGCGCGAAGTCAACCGGATGGTGACGCAGTTCCCCGAGACAGTAATCATCCGACGGCGTCCGATTTGGGTAGTCCCGCAGGATGCAAACGAGCATACGCTTAGTGTGTTCTGGCTCTGCAATTTCTATTGCTCCCACCCAACTAGCGTGTGCGGCACCGACGAAGACCTTGTCGTAGGTATTCGTGCTACCGACGTCGTCGCACGGAAAGGCAAATACTACACGACGGCCATCTCGATCAGTAATTTCGATGCCAATACTGCCGCCATCTAAGTAGTAGGCAGTCGTGACACTCTGATAGGGCTCCCGAAGTGCGCGAAGCCTTGGGTCCACGCAATCAATATCATATTCCGGTGTTGCCCTTAATAACAAAAACGCAGCAATAATTACGACTAAAATGGCAATTATCACTAGCTTCTGGTGCATGACTTGCGACCAAAAGCAAAAGAAGTTTGATCAGTAAATGCAAGCATCCAACAGGGACAACACTTGGTCCAAGACCGCCGCCGAAGCGACGCCAATTTTGTGGGCCTTGCGAGCATGGTAATCGATGGACTTAATTTGTTCCACCATAACAAATCCCGTTAAGTCCGACTCACCCTCGACTGCAACATGAAAAGGAAAATCGCGGCGAGTATTCGTGATGGGGCATACGAAGGCAAGGCCGGTGTGCTTGTTGAACAAGTCATTGCTTACCACGAGTGCAGGTCGGCGGCCCTTTTGCTCATGGCCCGACTGCGGATCAAACGTCACGACGATGTAATCGCCCTTACGCGGGATGTAGGCCATTTAACAGACCTCCCGCCCAACGCTCGCCCCCCAGTCGATCTCCTCGGGCTTATAATCGTTCGGGATTTGTGCAACAAGCTCTCGAAGGCTCACTTTTTCTCGCGACCGCTTGGTCGGCCTAATCATAATCACACCATCGCAGACGGCAACATCCACATTGTCGCCCACGGAGAGATGAGCCTCCTCCAAAACTTGCTTGCTCAATCGCAGGCCCTGGCTGTTGCCCCAACTTTGGACTTTTGTCACCATGCGTTACCTCCAAGGGATATACAATGTATAGCCGCCAGGATGGGGAAAGTCAAGCGTGGTCCGTCTCAAAAGCCACACGAAATTAGCCGCGTATTAACAACCTTCGGAGTTTCTTGTGTTGGCAACACACCTTCCGGGATCTGTTAGCTCCCGGCTATTGTAGTGCCGCTATTCACGCTTTTTGGCGAATACTCTTTCCCTCGCCCCTCATCTCTCACCCCTCGACCTTCTTATCGCCAGGCACGGGGAATTGGCCGCATAGCTCGACTACTTCGCCGCGGATGCGACCCGAAAGCTGCTCGTCGTCGGGCGAACGCAACACTTCCAAAATCCAGCCGCCGATCCGACGCATTTCGTCGCAGCCCATGCCGCGCGTGGTCAATGCAGGCGTGCCGATCCGAACGCCCGAGGGATCCATCGGCTTCCGCTGGTCGAACGGGATCATGTTCTTGTTGACCGTAATGCCGCAGCGGTCGAGCGATTGCTCGGCGATTTTGCCGGTCGTGCCCAAGGCGGTCACGTCGGCCAGGATCAGGTGGTTGTCGGTGCCGCCGCTGACCAACTTCACGCCGCCCGCGAGCAACACGTTGGCCAACGTCTTGGCATTGTCGATCACTTGTTTCGCATATTGCTTATAGGCAGGCGTCAGAATTTCGCCGAAACAGGCTGCCTTGCCGGCGATCACATGCATCAGCGGTCCGCCCTGGATGCCGGGGAATACGGCCCGGTCGATTTCCTTCGCATAGGCTTCTTTGCAAATAATGATGCCGCCGCGCGGGCCGCGCAATGTCTTGTGCGTTGTCGAAGCCACATAGTCGGCCAACGGCACCGGGTCGTCGTGCAGCTTGGCCGCCACAAGCCCCGCATAATGGGCCATATCGACAAACAGCTTCGCCCCGCAATCCCGGGCAATCTCAGCAAATCGCGCGTGCGGAATCTCGCGAGGATAAGCACTGGCACCGGCCACGATCATCTTCGGCTTGTGTTCGCGCGCCAACGCGGCAACCTGATCGAAGTCGATCCGGTGCGTATCCTCCCGAACGCCGTAGCTCAAGAAGCCGTAGAGTTTTCCCGAAATGTTCAACCGCATCCCATGCGAAAGGTGTCCGCCGTGGGCCAGATCCAGTCCCAGCACGGTATCGCCCGGTTGGAGGGTCGAAAAATAGACGGCCGTATTGGCCTGGGCGCCGGAGTGCGGTTGCACGTTCACGTGCTCCGCCCCGAAAATCTGTTTGGCGCGGTTCCGAGCCAGTTCTTCGGCCACATCGACGAATTCGCACCCGCCATAATAGCGGTGACCCGGATAACCTTCGGCATACTTGTTCGTCAACACGCTGCCCATTGCCTGCATGACGGCCGGGCTGGTGTAGTTTTCCGAGGCGATCATTTCCAGGCCGTTGCGCTGCCGTTCGATTTCGCCGGCGATGGCGGTCCAGAGTTCGGGATCCTGTCGTTCGATGTAGTTCATTGGGAAAAAAGTCCTCGCTGTGAAAAGACCACCCGCCGGTTACGTTAGGCGGGGACACCCACCCATTGTCATGGAGTTCGGGCAATTCGTCAATCGGCCCGTCCCGTGGGGTGTTCCGGCCCCTGCCTCCTGCCGACGGCTGTTGGAAGGATCGCTTTCGGAGCAACAGGAACACGACCTGCCCTCGCTGTCGCAAAGTGATACGGGAATTACGCAAAAACGACTTGCTCCGATCAGCGTGAATCGCTCCAATGAGGAAAAAGCTACACTCTCCGGCACAGAAGCACCACAGGATGCGTGCGTAAGCATTCCGATGGATATTGCACGCCCGGGAAGGTGCTTTCCTGCCTTGAAAATTCCCCACGATCTTTTTTCCTCGCCGTTTTGGAGAATCACGATGGCACGTCAATGCAATTGTTCCGGCGGATGCTGCGGCTCGCAGGCATCCGATGTGAATCGAAGAGATTTCCTCACGCTGATCGGAGCCGGGGCCGCGTCCGCGGTGATCGGTCGACAGGCCTGGGCCGATTGGTTGCAGAATCATACGTCGCCCGAGGAATTGGCTCGCTGGAAGAAAGAATTGATGCAACCCTCGCCTGCGCGTGTCTATCGATCCGGCATTCACACCGACGCTCGGATGCATTTGGGCGGCATCGGCACCGGCAACATCGAAATCGGCGTCGACGGTCAGTTCACCAACTGGCAATTGTTCAACACGCTTCGCGACGGTTTGGTGCCGATGATGTTTGCCGTGAAAGCCGGCAACGTCGTGCGTCTTCTGCAAACAGCCGGCGGGCCCGACTGGCCGCGCGTCAAGCAAATTGAAATGACCGGCGAGTATCCCATCGCCGCGTTACGCTATATCGACTCCGAGTTGCCGGTCCAAGTTGAACTATCGGCCTACACGCCCTTTGCCCCGCTCGACTCCCGTTTTTCCTCCCAACCGTTGGCCGTATTGGCATTCCAGATCAAAAATCCAACGGCAAAAAAACAAACCGTATCCTTGGCCGGATTCATGCAGAATCCAGTCGGTTACGACGTATGTGGCGGAACATTCGGCGGCAACGTCAACGAGCCTTTCCAAGCGGGAGCGGCAAAAGGCCTATTCATGCGCGCCGAGCCCGGCAAGGAAGCGTCGCTCGATAAGCCCGTCACGATTTTTACGAGCGCCAATTTGCAGGAATTGCGGCAGATTTTCGTCGAGCGTCCGAAAAATCTTGGCGTGAAAATCATTGAAAACGATGCCCTGGAAGCCGTCAAACAGAGTGAGCTATGCTCAGGCATCATTTTGCTCGAAGAAACAGCCGCCAATCTCTCGGCGAACTCACTGCGGGCGGCGCGCGAAGCGGTTCACGCAGGCGCGACGCTGGTCTTTGCAGGAAAGACCATGCCGTTGCTGCAATCCTATGCCAATTATTGTGCCGATAAGCTCAAGCCCGCGAAGGACGCCCATCCCGACATCGTCTTCGACGATTTCGAGCATGGCTACAAAAATTGGACCGTTGAAGGCACTGCCTTCGGTCAAGAACCCGCCTCCGGCACGCTTCCCGGCCAGCAGCCCGTCACGGGATTTGTCGATAAAAGCCTGGTCAACACATTCCGCAACGGCGACGACTCCCTGGGCCGTTTGATCAGCAAGCCGTTTACGATCGAACGCAACTACATTCACTTTCTCATCGGCGGCGGCTCACATGCCACGGCGCAAATCCGCTTGTTGGTCAACAACAAAGTCGTTCGCTCCGATTCCGGCAAGAATGCCGAACAACTATTGCCGAAAATGTGGGATGTTCGCGAGTTCAGCGGTCAAAAAGCCCATCTCGAAATCGTCGACCAACAGAAAGGCGATTGGGGGCATATCAACATCGATCAAATCGTGTTCTCCGACTATATCGGCAACTCCGTGCAGTCGCTCGAATCGATGCTCCCCATGCAATTTACCGGCATCCTTACCCAGCCGGATAAAAAACCGGGCGATGTCAACACTCTAACGTTCGAGAATCTCCAGCTTCAACCTGACGCAAAACAAATAACGCTTGCCTGCGGGATGAAGCTGTTCGCAAAAACCTTGGGCAAGGGACGCATCATTGTGGCAAGCGGTGCCATGCTCGATCCTGCTCAGGTTCTAAGCTGGGAAAATCGCCACCGCGCGTTCGGTGCGCTTTGCGAACTGATGGGCGCTCGCTATGTACCGCCGCAAGGCACGTCCGCCAAGGTCCAAGGTTTCGGCACTTTGGCCTTCGCTGCTTTGGGCGACAATGTAACGTCTTTATCCGCCTATACGGAACAAAACGCCGCCTGGGAACAATTCCGTACGCAGGGTGCCTTTGCGTCCTTCGATCAAGCGAAGCCGAATGCGCCAACCGCCATCGGACAAACAATCAACGGCGCGGTGGCTGCCACGGTTGATATTCCCGCCAACGGCAGCGTTGAAATTCCGTTCCTATTGGCTTGGCATTATCCCAACAAATACAATGGCGGAGTCACCTTTGCCAGCTCCGGAACCGGTGCTTGGATCGGATGTCATTACACTACGCTTTGGCCCGATGCCAAGGCTGTCATTCGTGAAGCTGCTGAAAACTTTTCAAAGATCCAACAACGAACAACATCTTTCCGAAAGACTTTCTACGACAGCACGCTCCCCTACTGGCTGCTCGATTGCATTACTTCGCAAGCCGCAACGATTCGCCACATCGGCATCGTATTTCAAATTGCCAACGGCGACATCTACGGTTGGGAAGGCTCGAACGGCTGTTGCGATCCGACATGCACGCACGTGTGGGGATACGAGCAGAGTCTTGCCCGACTCTTCCCTGATCTGGAAAAGATCATGCGGCGGATCGATTTCAAGCATCAACAACAGCCCGACGGCGGCGTGCATAACCGAACCGAGGTCCCCTCGCCGCCGCATCCCACCGGCGAGCAACCGTTTGCCGACGGCCATGCCAGTTGCATCCTGAAAGCCTATCGCGAAGCGTTGAACCATCCCGATGATTCCTTCTTCAAGGAATACTGGCCGCATATCAAGCAGGCGGTGGAATATCTCATAGTCCGCGATGCCGGCACGAAAGGCGGCACTCCCGACGGCATCCTCGAAGACGATCAGTTCAACACCTATGACGAAGCGTTGCACGGCGTCACTACGTTTATCTCCGGCTACTATTTGGCCGCCCTGCGAGCCGGTGAAGAGTGGGCCAAACGCATGGGCGACCGTGTAACCGCCGAACGTTTCCATGCCATCTTCCTCAAAGGGCAAGAAAACCTGCTTAAACGCTGCTGGAACGGCGAGTACTTCCAGCAGGATTTGCCCGATTACCAAAAACGAACCGGCGAAGTCGGGCCCGGTTGCATGGCCGACCAACTCATCGGCCAGTGGTGGGCGCATCAGCTAGGGCTCGGCTATATTCTTCCTCAAGACAAGGTCCGAACTGCCTTGAAGTCGGTCTTCCACTACAACTGGGTGCCCGATCTGACCGGTTTCAAACATTTCCCCAGGGCATTCGCCGGCGACAAAGACAAAGGGCTCCTCATCGTTACGTGGCCCAAGGGCGGACGTCCCTTCAGCGTTATGAATTATTCCGACGAAGTTTGGACCGGCATTGAATATCAAGTCGCCGCCCACATGATCTACGAAGGTATGATCGAAGAAGGCTTCGCCATCGTCAAAGGCGCCCGCGATCGTTACGACGGCATTCCCCGCGCGCCGATCGGACGCAATCCCTGGAACGAAATCGAATGCGGCGGCCACTATGCACGCGCGATGGCAAGCTGGTCGCTCCTCCTTGCGCTATCCGGCTACGAATACGACACGCTGGCCAAGTCGCTCAGTTTTGCGCCACGGATTACGCCAAACAATTTCAAGGCGTTTTTCACAGGGCCGGAAGGCTGGGGCAACTTGCGGCAAATTCGGCAAGAAACCAAAGACGGCATCACGCAATGCAATGAACTTCAAGTCGTCGAAGGCCGACTGGTCGTCACTCAATTGCATCTTGCCCCGCCGGCCAATGCCAAGCAGGCAAAAGTAACTTTAGGCGGTTCTGCTATCGAGTCGCAGCTTGTTCAAAAAATCGACGGCGCAACGATCATTTTCGCATCGCCCATTACCGCAAAAGCCGGCGATGCCTTGGTCATTACATTTTCCTGAGCTGTTGCCTCACAGGTAAAACGTGCAATAAGTCATCGAAAAATCGCAAATAAGTCATGAAGCAATAGCCGGGAGCTAACAGCTCCCGGGATGTGTGACAATTCGCCATTACCCTCCGGGAGCTGTTAGCTCCCGGCTGTTACGACATTAGGAAATGCGTAGGGCGGGTCGAGCGAAGCGAAGGCCCGCCATCATTTCGTTTCCGTCAGCAACGCCTTCTGCCGGGGATGCTCGCCGAGCCATTTTACTTGGCCGGTCTTGATGTCGTAGATAGCGCCGACGACCTTGACCTTGCCCGATTGAGCACAATCCCGCGTGATGGGACTGTTGGTGAACAGATCCTCGATCGAATGCCAAACGTTTGCCTCGGTCACTGCCGGCACAAGATCCATGCCATGAAGATCGGGATGCGCTGTCTGGGCTTTGGCCAGTGCTGGAGCGATCCGGGCCACGAGCGCCTTCACGTTGCCATGTACTTCGGCATGCGCGGTTGCTGCTTTCACCGCGCCGCATCCTGTATGGCCCAATACGACCAACAAAGGCGTTCCTACATGATCGACGCCGTATTCGATCGAACCCATTTCGCTTTGGCCGCATACGTTGCCGGCAACTCGAACCACGAAGATATCGCCGATTCCCTGATCGAAGAGAACCTCCAACGGCACTCGTGAATCGGAGCACGACAAGATCGTGACAAAGGGATGTTGCCCTTTGGTGGCCGTCTCTATACGCCGTGCCGAGCTTCCATCAGGATGGATACTGGCGCCCTGCACATAGCGTGCATTCCCGTCCGTCAAACGCTGAATCGCTTCCGCCGGCCCGATCTTGGTCGTTGTATCCGATGCTCGTGCCAGTGTGACAATCGCCAGCATTCCAACGGTCAAAACTACAGCGATGATTGGTTTCTTCATGGTCGAATGCTCCTGCATGGATGGATTCGGAAAAACTTCAAGACAATCATAGCCTTGAAATCGCAGCAAAATCTTGCGAAATGATCGCCCCCCGATCGAGTTTCTAGGAAGGCATTACAATGCGATGTAGTAATTTTCTACACGATCAAAATAGATAAACCGTGAAGCGGGTGGGCTTGCCCGCCGTGTTTATGAGCAGTTGTAGATCGTGGACATAAAACACTCGTTCTATGTTCGTTCCTGCAACCGCAAAAAAACCGTTACTGCACCATTATGATGTGACGCATCAAACGCAGGGGGCCGTACAAAGCTCACTCCCGCCGCACTTCCACCTTCAACTCGCCCACGTTGTCGTCCAATTCGCCGGGCGAGTCGTTGATCTTTAAGAACAGCGTGCCGGTTTCCTCGGGCGAAAGTGTCGTGCCAAGGCCGACCACGCTTGGCTTCAGCAGTGCGGAATCGCCGTCGGGTGAAGATTCATCGGGCCGAACGGCCGCCAACAGAATGCCCAGCGGATTGCCTTGATAATAGCGGATCGTAACGCCGCCGGGCTCGCACCACCAGATTTTGGAGTCTTCGGAAGTTCTAGCCGCCCTCACCCCCGGCCCCTCTCCCGCGAGCGGGCGAGGGGAGCTTTTTTTACCCGCATCCTCGGTAATCGAGCGAGGCAATCCTTTGCCCACTTGGTAGCGGCCCGAGGCCGTCAGCCGATACGTTGCGCCCGCCTCCAATTGCAGGCCGGTGTTTTGCCAACCTCGATCGGCGGCAACGGTGAGCGCGGCAGTTTTCTTGATCGGTTTGCCCGGCGTGAAATCAACGGCCGCCCTCGCTGCGTCGTAGCCATACTCCATATTCAACGTCATCAGTTGCCATTGTTCGCTCAATGCCGGCCAATCGGCGTCGAACAGCCGGTGGAACTCTTTCTTGAACGCTTTCTCATCGTTGACGAATTTCACGAGCGAGCGAAATCTCTTTTGATAGCGCGGATCTTGGTCGAACAGCGTAACGGCGGCCCAGCACCATGCATAAAATTCCGTCAGGCGTTTCGGCGTTGCGCTGAACTCGGTCACTTTCTTCAAACTAGGCGCAAGACCCTTGGTTGCTGCTTCTTGAATAAGGCGAATGCGTCCCCACAGCGGAACCTCGTCGCGGTTGCGGGGCATGACGCCGAGCGTCAGCCGGCCGTCTTGCAAGCGGTTCGTGCCCAGGTATTCCGCCATGCCTTCCATGTACCACAGAGGACCGCATCCGCCCAGCACGGTCCACATGAAACAATGCGTGCCCTCGTGCAACAAAAGATGCCGGCGGTAGTAGTCGCTCGGCTGGTCGTAAAGCCACAGCGTATCGCCGACCGAATAACCGTGCTCGAACGGTGGCAACGTGTTCGGCAAGAATCCGGCCTTCACGAATCGAGCCTTGTCCTTCATCAGAAAGCCGGTCAAATGCCAATCCGAATGGTCGCTTTCCTTCACCTGGAAATAGTCGCACCATTGGGGAAAAGCCTGATCGAAAAGATCGGGCAACCGATGGATTTCGTCCCCGATCAGATCCGTGTAAAGCGTAAGCCGCTTGCCCGGCAGTTTCCGAATGCCCGCCCCCGCGGCTTTGGAGTCGTCAATCGTTGCCGCTCTCGATGCAAGCGAAGATGCCAAGAACCCCAGCAATATCCCAGCGGATAAAACAGCCGTTTTCATAGTAGCTGAAGCAATTCCTCGATAGTCATCTCCGCCTTGCAGCCGGCGGGAATCCTTGGCATTAGACTGCCACCTTGACCTCGCGGGTTGCAACCGTCAGCGGCATCCCGTGGGCGGCACGAGCTTCCATGCAAGCTTGAATGGCTTCTCGAATGTTGGCCATCGCCTCCTCTTCGGTTTTCCCCTGAGAAATACACCCAGGGGTCGCCGGACACTTGGCCACGATCATGCCGGTTTCATCACGATCCAACGTCACAATAAGTTTCATGGATATTGCGTCTTTCCCCCTCAATTTAACCATGCCGAAGGTGGTGCGTCAAGCAATCGCCGCGCGCTTCTTCGCCACCAGCGCCAACAACGCTTTCTGCGGATTGGCGAACTTGGCGATGCCCTCGTCCATCAACGTGGTTTCGAGCTTTTCCATGTCCACCAAGCGGTCGATCTCGGCGATGACCGATTCCGGCGGAAGTTGATCGACCTGCCGCGTGAAAACCAAATTGCTTTGCACAACCGCGTCGTTTGTGGCGGGAGGATTCGTTTGAATATCGCTGCCGGCAAACGCCTCGACGTATTTCCACGGCGGATCCGAGGGCTTTTTCGTGCCCGTGCTCGCGAACACGATCTCCTGCTCAAGTGGCGTCGGCCGTTCGGCCCAATACTGCTGATTTTCGGCCCAGATCCGCTTGGCGTTCAATATGCCCACCATGCCCTGCGCGGCCGGTGAAAGCTGCGGCACGGCCTTTTCCGTGTAGACATCCAACCGTGAAACAAAGATGCTGTAAACGCTCTTAAAGGCGTCCAGATTCTTGCGCCGTTGAGCCCCGCGCCACACGGCCTCGCGCGCCAGCCAGTATTGACGCGATGTAAATATCAAAGTGACATTCACCGTCACCCCGGCGGCGACCAGATCTTCCAAGGCGGCAAGTCCGCCGGGCGTGGCCGGCACTTTGATCATCCGATTGCGATGCCCCGCCGCCCATTCACATCCCAGACGAATATACTGATTCACGCGATCGGCCTGCGTTAGATTCGTCGCGGGATCTTCCAACAGAGGATCAACCTCGAAACTGACATAGCCGTCGTTCCCCTTCGTTGTCGTCCAAACGGGCAGAAACACGCGCTGGGCATCGCGCACCAATTTGTCGGTCATCATCCATGCGATGCGATTGTCATCGAGTCCCTGACGCACCATCAACTCGATGTCGCCGTCAAACCGGCCCGTCGCCAGCAAATCGGCCACGATGATGGGGTTCGACGTCGCGCCCGTGACGCCGGCGGCCCGATTCAAAAGAACCAGTTCGGGGTCGATCGAGTCGAGCCAAAGTTTGGTTCCCGATGCCAACAGGGATTCGATCGGATTCGGCATAATCAATCTTCCTCAAAAAGGGATTGAGCGTTTTTCTTGATGTTTGCTTAGCGAAGGAACTCGCCAATCAACCCGTTATTGACCTTTGCACGGTTTCCGGCCGACCAACCATTCGGGCCGGCGCCGGGCCTCGGGTCGCAAACGTTCAAAACATCACCGCTCTTCTGCCCAGTAATTTTTCCCAATCAGTGCGGTAAAATCAAATCCAGCCGATACTTGTACACGTTCCCCTCTATCGTTTGCGGGATTCAAGAAAAATAAAGATATTCGGCCAGGGCAGGATAGACGCATCCAGCCAAACAATCGACACCCCACCTAAGGATGGTGGTCCTTGTTCCGCTCTCCTTTGCCCCTTCGCCTGGGAGGTAAAAAACTCTATAATTGATAGATTAGCCACCATCGATGGAGTGCAAGCAAGTGCTGCGAGTTCTGAAATACCCTCATCCCACGTTGCGTCACAAGTCCAAACCCCTGGTCCGGGTTGATGCGGAACTAAAGACCATCGTCCGCGAAATGTTCGACCTGATGTACGAAACGAAAGGCGTTGGACTGGCCGCCAATCAGGTCGATTTGCCCTATCGGTTCTTCATCATCAACACGGAAGGCGATCCCGAAAAAGGTCAGGAATACGTCTTCCTCAACCCTGTCATCGGAAAACGCCGTGGCACGGAGGAGGCCGAGGAAGGGTGTCTAAGCTTTCCTGAAATTTTCGCACCCGTCAAGCGAGCGGCCAAAGTCATCATCTCCGCCTACAATCTCGCCGGCGAGGAGATCAATTACGAACTCAACGGACTATTCGCCCGAGCTGTCCAACACGAATACGACCATCTCGACGGCATCCAATTCATCGACCGTCTCTCTCCCACCGGGCTGCTTTCGGTGAAACAAGCTCTCCAAGATTTAGAGCGACAATTCGAGGATGATCGTCGTCGCGGCATCATCCCCGACGATCAACATATCTTCGCTCGGCTCACCGAACTCGAACGCCTCCGAACGTAAGAAACCGCAATCCAACGGCCGCATTGCCCTCTATTGAATGATCTCGTTCCAAAGCTCCGGCTTCGGAACGCCCCGCCGATTCCCCCCTCACCGCTTCATCTTGCGTAAAATATCCCAATACGCCCCGCGCGCGCCGGCCGCAATCGCATCGCAAAGCGGTTGATTGGCGTTGTAGTTGTGGTCGTGCGCCGCACTTTCGGCCGTTGCTGCATCAACTTCTTCTTCCGGCGGAAAGAATCGCGGATCGCCGGCGATTAAATCACGCACAAGCCGGGCAGGATGCCGACCCAACGCGGGCGAGATATAGAAGGTCGGCTGTAAGAAATCCAGCGGCCCTTCATAGCGGCGGCGGATGGCCGGATTCGTCTCGGGCGAACCTTCCGCAATCAGTCGGGCTGCCATGCCCGTGTTCGGATAAACGCGAACGCCCAGCCCCGCCCCGATGCAGTCCGGCTCGATCAACCGAAAGAACTCGATGCTTTCGCCCAGCGTTTCCGGCGTTTCGCCAGGTCCTCCCAGCAGCATATCCAACATCACCGCGATCCCCTGTTCGCGGCAAAGACGCACGGCCTGCGCAAGATCGTCTTTCGTGTGCGGTTGTCGATAGGTAGACAACATCGTCGGATTGGCCGAATCGCTGGTGAAGTTGATTCCAACGCATCCCGCGCAACGCATTTGCCGGGCCAATTCCGCATCAAACGGTACAATCGCCAGATAGGCATACCATCGCACATTGTTTCCCAATCCGCGGCGGATCAGTTCTTCGCAAACATCCATCGCATGTTCGCGCGGCAGATTGAATTCGGCATCGCAGAGATGCAATACGTCGATCCCCTGAGCAAGCAAGGCCTGTACTTCGTTGGCCACCTCGCTGGGATCGCGACGCCTGACGATCGGCCCTTTGGCCAAGGGATCGGCGCAGTAAAGACATTGCCTCCCGCAGCCGCGCTTGGTTTCAATGCCAAGCTGCCCGCCATGCTCGAAATACCAACGGTTGTCGAAAGCATTGCGCTGCGTCGGCACGACAAGCCGCTGCGGCCAAGCAGGGGCATTCGCCCGCCATTGCCCGTCCTGCTGCCAGATGAGCCCGGGCACGCGCTCGAATTGCCGGCTCCCGCGAATCTCCGTATACAGATCCACGATGGCCTGCTCGCCGTCTCCGCGGATGCCGTAATCGGCATTCACATGCTTCATAATCCGTTGGGCGAAGATCGAAAAGCCGACCCCGCCCAACACGATGGGCGCATCGGTCAACCGGCGCACACTATCGAGCATTTCCTGCAACGACGGTACGAACCAAGCCGCGCTCGGCCAAAACGAATCATCCGCATTCCGAAACGTCATGCCTACCAGCGATGGCTGCGCCGAGGCGAGACATTCCGCCAGCCGTGCCTGCGGATCCTCAGCCTGGCATAGATCGAGCACCTGGGTTTCAATTCCCGCTCGTCGTGCCGCGCATGCCACATAGTCAAGCCCGACCGGAGCGATCGGGGGCATCATCCGATTTGTGTTGATCAGTAAAAGCATGTAGACATCATACGTTATCACAGGAAGAGAGGAAAGAAGAGGACTGCTTGCGGTTGCGGTAAAAGATTATGACGGTTTGTCCGCAGACCGCAAAATGCCACAACCGTTGAGCGACCGCCGGAACGTCGGCCCTGCTGCCAAGCCGCTGTATCCGCAACAGCTAAACAACCAGCTTATCCAACTTGACCATAAGAAATTACTGCGTCCGGATATAAACACAGCAGACCATCGCTGCGATGGACTCGCCCTGCGATGTGTGATTTTTATGCCACGATGATTGCACTCGCCCTTTTCACCGACAATAAGGACGGCGGTCCTACTCGTTCCCGTCGTCCGGCACGCTGCGAATCGCACGCATGAACGCATCTATCGAAGGACAGCGATTCTTTGGCTCTGGTTCGAGGCAGGCGTGAATCGCCTTGGCCAACTGGGGGTGAATTTGGGGGCGATATTTGCGGATATCGGTAGGCGGCTTGTCGTGGCTCATCGCGGCCAAGCCCGTATCGCCCCGCAACCACGGCAACTGGCCCGTACAGATTTCATATGCCGTGACGCCGAACGCAAAAATATCAACCCGATGATCCGTCGGTCTGCGTCGCACGAGTTCGGGGGCCATGTAATTGGGCGTACCCGTGCGAATGCCCGGCTGCATGAATTCCGCCGTGGCCGGGACCGTCAATCCGAAGTCGATCAGTTTCAAGTCCTCGCGTTTGTTCGTCAGCATCAGGTTGCGCGGACAGACATCGCGATGGATGAACCCGGCGGCATGGATGGCGGCAATTGCTTCGGCCGTTTGGTAGATATACCGCGCTCGACGACTTTCAAGACATTGATCGTGCGAGGCGATGACCATGTTGAGGTTCGGCCCCTCTAGGAATTCCATCAGTAGATAGGGGGCGTCTTCGATCGTTTTGCCGTGTTCGTAGGTTTCAACGATCCGAGGATGTTTCAGGTGAATGGCGATCTCGCCTTCGCACGGTTTATGAAGTCCTTTGTAGCGACTTTCCACGGCCGCCGTTTTGGCAACGTCGAGAATCTTCAGCCCGACGATTTTGCCCGTCTTGATGTCGCGGGCCATGTAGAAATTCGACATCGTGCCCGAGACGGCGTCGTGCAGCAGCGCAAACCGTTTTGAAACGTTGAGCCGACCGCCGAAAAGCACTGTTTTGAAATGATCGAACAGCGGCATAATCAAGTTGACTAGTGGTTAGTGGCCCCTGGAGAGTGAAAGGGCAAAACCTTTGCAGCCGCCGACGCGGCGACCGTCTTATCACTCCCCGCTACCCAGCCTTCACTATCCACTTATTTACCACAATAGTCAATCGTTCTGGCCAGTTCGCTTTGAAGATCCTGGCGATGCACGATGCGGTCGACAAAGCCGTGTTCCAGCAGAAATTCGCTCGTTTGGAATCCCTTGGGCAGCTCAATCCGAATCGTGGCCTTGATGGTTCGAGGGCCGGCGAATCCAATCAACGCCTTCGGCTCCGCGAAAACCACGTCGCCCAACGAGGCAAAGCTGGCAGCCACCCCGCCCATGGTTGGGTTCGTCAACACCGAAATAAACAGTCCGCCGGCTGAATCGAACCGCGCCAAGGCAGCGGATACCTTGGCCATTTGCATGAGCGAAAGGATCCCTTCGTGCATTCGGGCGCCGCCGCCCGACCCCGATACGATAATCAGCGGCAACTGTTCGGTCGTGGCTCGCTCAATCAAGCGGGTCAGCTTTTCGCCGACCACCGAGCCCATGCTGCCCATGATGAAGGCCGAGTCGGTCACGCCGAAAGCCACGCGGCGGCCGCGGATCATGCCGGTGCCGACGACGGCCGCCTCGCGCAGGCCGGTGCGTTTCTGTTCCGCTTCGATCTTTTTGGGATAATCGACAAAGTGCAGCGGATCGGCCGACTCTAGGTCGGTGTCCCACTCTTCAAACGTGCCTTCATCCAGAATCTGAGCAACCCGTTGTCGGGCGGGCACATACCAGTGGTAGCCGCACTCAGGACAAACGCCCAACCGCTTTTCGGCCTCTTTGCGAAAAATCGTCGCCTGGCAGCCGGGGCAACGTTTCCAAAGCCCTTCGGGCACGCCCCGCTTCGGCCGCTTCAACAGGTTCTTCCAACTGCTCAGATCTGAAGATTGTGTTGCCATAAATATTCTTGATAAATAGGAGGGGATGTGTTTATTTATAGCCCCAAACTACTACATGTTCACCAATTAGGAGATCTTGCCTGACCCGACAGAATTTATTGATGCTTGCTTTGATAATCAACCGGTCAGTCAACCTATTGGGCCAGATTTCCGGCCTTCCGTTGGTCGGCTAGGTTCATTGACCGTGCAAACGTCAATAGTTCCACCAGCATACCAAATACAACAGCCCTGTGACCAGCCAAAATCCGTGCAATATTAGGCAAAATGGGGGGCATCCTGCAAAGGTAAACCACACAAAACCGCCAAGTATTAGGAGGCAGCCGAGGCCAGATATATCATAAACACGGTTGATTTATTTAGCTTGCTCTTGGCACAGGATCTTTTGGGCCTCGACGGCAATCAGGGTTCCTAGCACTGCATTGCCGTAAACCGAGGGATGGCATCCGTCGGGGGCTAATTGCGTGGCGCTGTTTTTCTCGCCAAATCCGCCTTGGCAAGGAGCCGTATCAATCAAATAAACCCTGGCATCACCGGCCTGATTGCGGTCGGCAACTGCGGCCGCTACTTCCTTCCGGTGCCAGCCCAGTGGAGGCGTCACGCAAAAAACCCGCGCCTTCGGACAAGCCTTCCGCACGGATTTCAGCCAATCCTTGTAGACAGCCGAAATATCCATGTGCTTGCGATTGGGGCCATCGCCTTGAAAATCGTTGGTGCCCATGCAGCAAAAGATATAATCCGGCTCGGGCAGGAGTAATCCATTAGTCAAACGCGAAGTATTTTCATCATAACGGTCCCAACTTTGCGGAAGAGGCGGCAATGACATCGGCTTCAGCATTCCCTGCCCGCCCGAACCCAACTGACCGTATTCGCAATCGAGTGCAGTGCAGACCAATGGAAACCACGTCACTCGGGCATTGTTCATCATCAGGTTCGAATAGTACGGGCACAGCCCTTCGGCGCAAACGCCTTCGGTGATCGAATCGCCGAAGCCGATTGCCCGTTTTGGTCGAATGGGGCAAGGTGCTAACGATCCGCCTGCGTCTAATTCAATCCCGGCAAGCCGCAAATGGACGGCCGACGACCGCCATCGATCCGGCCCCAAGCAGCTTGCCTGAAAATAAAAATCCACCCGATGTTGCGACGCTTTGTCTAAACGGTTGGCAAGCTGCAACGGTTCGATTTTTTCGCGATTTGTAAGCTGTATCGCCTGAAACGGACCGCCATCGACCGAATATTCGACAACCGGCATCGCCGTCGGCGGACAATCTCGATTGGCCGTCCCGTCGATAAGAACTCCTATTGTCGCGGAGTCCTTGAAAAGTGCCCTGAAATATGCCCCTGGCATCGTGGCTTCTGCCCGCGCGGTAGGGCCTTCGCCTGTTATTTTCCAACTGTAAGGCGACAAACAAATGCGGGCGTCATGGATGGCAATAGTCGTCTTGGATGCTACCTCACCACTCAGTGCTTGATCCGCCGAGAGCAAGGCAAGCAGTCCGACCGCGAACAAGCCGATAAACCTGAAGGGGACTTCCGCCAGGACACGATTGCAAACGAAGGGGCTTACGTATTTCATGGCAATAGTAACTCCGCGACGATTGTCGGTTTGTTGGATCAATTCGCCGCAACGCCCCATCGTAGGGCATTACACGCCGGCGGCCAGTATCTCTTCCACATCCACGGCCAGGAACTCGATGCGATCGTGACCGTTGGGCGCTTTCCACAGATCGCCCAATTCGCCGTGTGTGAGGAACCGCCGAGCGAGGCTCAGCAGCGGCTCGGGCAGAACGAGGCCGATGATACCCTCCTTGTGACGCTTCAACAATTTGACCAGTGCCGCGCGAACGCGATCGTCGGCCTCGCCGAGCATTTCGCCTTCGGGCGGGCAGACGTTTTCCGGCTGCTCTTGCCACTGGCGATACACTTTCGGTTGCTTGTGGCGAACGTCCTCGATCAGCATCCCTTCCCAAAGGCCCTGATGCAGATTTTGCAGCCGCTCGACCTTTTTCAACTTGATATCCAACGCCTTCGCGATGATCTCGGCCGTTTGCATCGCCGGCTGCGAGATGGGCGCATAGACGATTTCCAGATCCTTACCCCGCAAGAATTCGGCTGTTTGCGCGGCTTCGGCAATCCCCTGCTCGTTAAGCGGAATATCCAAACTTCCTTGGATCCGCTCTTGCACGTCGTAGTCCGTTGAACCCGGACGTATTAACGCGATGTTTAACATACCTTGCTTTGAACTTCCTTTGCTGATCTTGCCAGGCCGGCCATATCCCGAATAAACCGGCCATAGTTGTCTTGAGAAAAAAGAGCCGAGCCCGCCACAAACAAGTCGGCCCCGGCCGCGGCACAAGCGCCGACGGTCTCCAGGTTGACGCCGCCGTCGACCGACAGCAACGTGTGAGAGCCGACCGAAGATCGCAGACGGCGGAGCTTCTCCAATGCCGTCGGATCAAAGGACTGCCCCCCAAACCCGGGCATCACGCTCATCACCAACACTAAATCACATAGGTCCAGGCATCCGTCGAGCAGCTCAACCGCCGTAGGCGGATTCAACGAAATGCCGGCTAAAGCTCCCAGCTCGCGAATCTCCTCGAGCAGGGGGCGAGGATCCGGCAACACCTCGATATGAACGGTCAGCAGATCGGCCCCGGCCTTGCGAAACTGCCGCACGTAGCGCGACGGTTCCGAAATCATCAAATGCACGTCCAGGGGCAAATCCGTGGAACGTCGCACTGCTTCGACCACCGGAATCCCGATACTCAAGTTCGGCACGAAATGGCCGTCCATGATGTCGAGATGCAGGATCTTGGCCCCCGCTTCCTCGACCCGGCGTATTTCTTCCCGCAGTTCCGCAAAATCGCAAGCCAGCAACGATGGTGCGACCATCGGTGCGGCAGCGTGCAGATTGTCGAATATCCTCGATAGGGACATACAGGAAGCGCCTAGGGCCTCGGGGGAATACAAAAAACGTATGGCGGTCAGAACGAAAGAGATGTTGCGATAGCTTGTTCAGAGGGGCTTTTGCCCCGTCTGCTCATTTGTTGTCTTTCGACCCGAAAACAATCGCGACTCACCGCCGAATATCGGCTGCCGGATCTACAACGTCCGGCTACCTCACGATTAGGAAACAATTTCCTAACCCATAGAAACCATACAATTTTACCAAGGCCGCAACGATTCGTCTGCGCTTCTTTTGAAGAATGTCGTAACATCATAAATTACAATAGGTTACGAATTGTTGCGATATTGTCGTATCCGCCCGTGCAGGGGGGGTGGCATCTGCAAAAGGAAGACTCTCAGGGCATTGGTCGAAGTATTGTTGGACCACCCTTTCAATCTACTCCCTTTCAATCTACTGCTAGCCGTGCCGCAGCGACTTCGCTAAATTAGACAAGGGCCATTTCCAAGTTGTGTATTCCACGTGAAAATGGCTTTTTTCCGAAGCGAAACCTTCGGTGAATCCCTAGTGCGGAATTGGCGCTCGTATTCAATGTTCTTTTTCTGATAGTCCAGGCCCACGGTTGGTTCGTTCGATGCCTGCCAATCTTACGCAACAGTATCTGAAAGCAGAGGAAAAATATCGTAGGGCGGCGACCCTGGAAGAAGAACTGGCTTGCCTTCAGGAGATGCTCAAGGAAATCCCGAAGCACAAGGGGACCGACCACCTTCAGGCGGAGCTGAAGGCGAAAATCGCCAAGGTCAAAAAAGAGCAAGTCACGGAAAAGAGCACCGGCAAGATCAAGGGGCTCCGAATTCCTCGCCAAGGGGCAGGAACGGCGATCATCCTAGGAGGCCCCAACGCCGGCAAGAGTCAGTTGGTGGCCAGCCTGACCCGAGCCACGCCAGAGGTTGCGCCGTATCCGTTTACTACGATGACGCCTGCGCCGGCCATGATGCCTTGGGAAGACGTGAACGTGCAGTTGATCGACACGCCCCCGATCACGGCCGATTACATGGATACGCATCTTCAAGGGCTGATCCGTGCCGCCGATTTGGCCTTGTTGATGGTCGATCTGGAAAACGACAACGGGATCGAGTCGTGCCAAGACATTTTAGACCGGCTTTCACAGACCAAAACCCGTTTGGCTGCCGTATCGTCGCTTGACGAGAACGATGTCGGCCTTTCCTACACGCGAACGTTTTGCGTGCCAAACAAGATCGACGCTCCCGGCGCGGCCGACCGGTTGAACATGCTGCATGAATTGCTGCCGCTGGACTTTCCTGAATATGTCATCTCGGCCGCACATGGAACGGGGTTGGAGGCCCTGCGCGAGGCCATCTATCGGTCACTCGACGTCGTTCGCGTTTACTCGAAATTGCCCGCAGCCAAGGAGGCCGACCGCGAGCGGCCATTCACGCTTCGCACCGGCAGCACCTTGTTGGAGATGGCCGGCATGGTTCACAAGGATTTTCTGAAAGGTTTGAAGTTTGCCCGCGTTTGGGGGGCTGCCGTCCACGACGGCACGCAAGTCAAAAGCGACTATGTATTGCACGATCAAGACGTGGTGGAATTGCACATGTAACAAGCAAGAGATTTGTGATTTCTGATGGCTGATTTATGATTTGCTGTCTCTGACGGCCGGCCGCCCTCATCCCCAACCTCTGACCCCTGATCCCTGACCTCCCTCTTATGACAAATTCCGACATTGCCGCTGTATTCGAGCATATCGCCGACCTCTTAGAGTTTCAGGGGGCCAATGCGTTTCGGGTGCGCGCCTATCGCAATGCCGCGCGAACCATTGCCGATCTGGCGGAATCGGTTGCCGACATTGTGGCCGATCCGAATCGTTCGCTGCAAGACATCGAGGGCATCGGCCATGATTTGGCCGAAAAGGTGACCACATTGGTGGAAACCGGGTCGCTGCCGATGCTCGAAGAACTTTTGGCCCAGATCCCCGAAAGCGTGCTGGCCATCCTGCGCGTGCCCGGCCTGGGGCCCAAACGCGCCGCGCAGCTTTTTCGCGAGTTGAACGTCGCCACGCTCGACGATCTACGCGCAGCCTGCACGTCGCATAAGGTGCAGGAACTAAAAGGCTTCGGCGTCAAAACCGAAGAAGCCATCCTCGAAGGGCTCGATATCGCCTCGGAAGCGGAAAAGCGAATCCTCTGGATCGAGGCCGAAGGCCGCGTCCGCCAGATCCTTGCGCACATGGAAGGCTGCAAAGCCGTGCAAAAAATCGCCGCGGCCGGCAGCTATCGCCGCGGCAAGGAGACCGTCGGGGACTTGGATTTCTTGGTTGTCACGCGCGACGTGCCCGCCGTGATGGATCGCTTGGCCGGTTTTGAGGGGGTTGCCTCGATCACAGCCCGCGGCGATACGAAAATGTCGCTCCGCTTGCAAGGTGGCGTCCAGGTCGATCTGCGTGCCGTCGCGGCCGAGTCGTTTGGGGCGGCCCTGCAATACTTCACCGGCTCGAAAGAACATAACATTGTCTTGCGCGGCCGGGCCAAGGATCAAGGATTGAAGATCAACGAGTACGGCGTTTTTCGCGGCGAAAAGTCGATTGCCGGCCGCACCGAGGAAGAAGTTTACTCGGCGATCGGCCTGCCGTGTTTTCCGCCCGAACTACGCGAGGCTCGGCATGAATTCGAGTGGGCCGATGCCGGTTCGCTGCCTACGCTGGTGGAAACCGCCGACATCCGCGGCGATTTGCACATGCACAGCACTTGGACCGACGGCCAAGCAACCATCGAGGAGATGGCTGCGGCGGCCAAAGCGCGCGGATTGAAATACATCGCCATCACCGATCATTCGAAGCGGGTAACGATGGTCGGAGGACTCGATGCGCGCCGCGTGCGGCAACAATGGGCCGAAATTGACAAGCTGAACGAGCATCTCACCGGCATCACGGTTCTCAAGGGCATCGAGGTCGATATTCTCGAACGCGGTGGGCTCGATCTGCCCGACGATGTGCTGGCCGAGGCCGATTGGGTCGTAGCCAGCGTGCATTACGGCCATCAGCAGTCGCGTGAACAAATCACGCGCCGCGTGATCGAGGCGTTGGAGAATCCCCATGTCGCGGCGATTGGCCATCCTACAGGCCGCATGCTGTTGGCCCGAAAGCCTTACGAGGTCGACATGGAGGCCGTTATGAAGGTTGCGAGTGCTAACGGCAAGCTGCTGGAACTGAACGCACATCCCAAGCGGCTCGATTTGGATGACGTGGCCTGTGCGGCGGCGAAAAACCACGGCGTGCGGATCGTCATTTCCACCGATTCGCATCGGCCCGAGGGCTTGGACGCCATGCGGCTGGGCGTGCAGCAGGCGCGTCGCGGCGGCCTCACAGCCGACGATGTGGCCAACACCCGCACGTGGCCGCAATTGAAAAAGCTGTTGGGGAAATAAGCGTCGTGATAAAAAAACCGGGAGCGGTTAGCTCCCGGCTATCTGGATACAAGTTGCCTGTAGGCCTTTTTGGGCCGATCTTGGTTGTCTGCCGCTTATTATAGCCTATCCCAAAACCTAATATGTCATTCTGAGCATAGCGAAGAATCTGGCGATTTATTGCGACAAAACGTAGATCCTTCGCTTCGCTCAGGATGACCGACGTAGACTTTTGGGATAGGTCCTCAATAGCCCATGGCCTTGAGTTGCTCGTCGAACTGCGGCGGCAAATCGGCCAGGGGTTTATCGGCTTGGGTACCGGCGTAGCGAATCATGTTGCGCAGCAACCGCTCGGCCGCCGGGTCTTCGCCCAACCGATCACAAATGCCAAGCGTGTTCAAGATGAACCGCCCCGCTCCAAGCTGGTGAACCGATACCAACGTTCCCGAATCGTAGGTAAACGAGGCATTGATCGAAGCGGCAACCAATTCCGCAGGAACGTCCAAATCTCCCCATCGTACGTCGGAAATCACACTTCGATAGAAAGTGTAATCCATCAATCCGCCCGAGGGCAAGCCTTCGAAGATCGGATGCTTCTTGGTCCACGGATCGTGGACATAAAACCAATCGGTGTTAAGGAAATCAGCCTTCGCGCCTAGTCTCCCTTTGTTCTTCAACGGCGCCCAGCCGACCCTGTTGTCGCCTTTCTGAAATACCTGCGGCGAAAGGAAGACGGCCGTCGAACCTCGGGCGATATGCTGCGCCAAAGCGCGCCACGCGGCTGCGTCGTTACCACCGGGCTTGCGTCCGATCACGATTACTTCGCGGCCGGCCTGATGGTCGGCGACAAACTTGTGGGACTTCAACTTTCGTTCGGCAATCCATTTTACAACTGCCGGCTCGTCGCCCCAAAGGGCGATGTCGGTTTCCACCTTGGGCATCTCGGCAGCGTCGGTCAGGTAAAAATCGACCGTACCGCCTGCCGCTGCTCCGCCCCGTTCAAACGCCGCTACGAATTGATACTTGCCCGATGGCCCGTTCATGACGATGTCTTCCTGGAAAATCGGAATCGCCATCAACTGTTCAGGCTTGAGTTTAGGATCCTGGATTTTCACCGTCACGGTCTTGTTGAAGACGGCAAGATTATCCGGCCCGATGATTTGCAGCCGGATCGGATACTCGCCGGGTAACAGGGCATTTTCGTTCGCCACGACGGCTTTCAATTGCACCTTGCCGCCGCGATAGGCGTGATAGGGTTCCGTGAACAAGCAGAGCCGCAACGGATAGAAGCCGTCGAACAGCGCATCGGTTGCGCCCGGCTTCAAATCGCGGAACTCCGTGCCCGTTCCTCCTTCGCCGCAAGAGCCGTGGTCGTACGTGCCCGACATGCTATAACCGATGCAGGCAGGATTCGCGCGGATGGCGCTAAGCCCCAGTGATCGCAAGCCGGCCATTTTCGCCGTGCAAACCCGGAAATAATTTTCAGGCGTGCCGAACGTATCGGCCATGTTCCACTTCTTCCAGTCGGCCAAGAAGGAGTCATAAAAGCCGCGATACAGATTGGCGTCTTCCGATTGCCCCAGTCCGATCTGCTCGTAATGAAGCAGTTGACGCGGCAAATCCACCGCACTGGCTACGCCGTATTCCGAAAGGAACACAGGTTTGCCCGGCTGATGGTCTCGCAGATCGTGGATCTGGTCGGGCAAGTGCGGAATGCGCTGGTAGCGATGCTCGTCGCACAAGGTATCTTCCCAAGCTACTTGGCCAGGGTTGCACAAAGCGCCGAAGTTACGTGCCGACCCTTGAAGACACTTGAAAGGCTTAAACGTGGCAACGTTGATCTTGTCGGCCGCAGCAAAAGAGCCCGAAGACCACGGATTCTTCGTGTCGGTTTTTTTCGTGAAATCGCCAACGTCGTAAATCGTTGCGCCCGAGCGAATCGTGGCAGCCAGCGCGGTGGTGTCGCCGCCGTAACCGCCGTTGCCCCATCCGACGACGAAATCAATCGTATCGCCGGCTTGAACGGAAACGGTTTTCTCGCAAGCGGCTTCATTGCCTCGATCGCCGACGTTGATGGCATCGTCATAAATCGCTTTGCCTTGGTGCAACACATGCACATCGGTCGTCGCTTTTTCCGCGATGCCGGTGAATTTCGCCTTCACGGCATATTGACCTGCCTGGGGCGCGGTCCAACGTAAAACGCCGTGCAAACCGCTCGGTCCCGGATGCAAACTGACCTGGCCGGGCACCCACGTGATGCCGGGGCCTTGGATATTGTGGTTTGTTTCATTGCGAGCTACGCAGGGTTCAGGACCCGCCTCGCCATTCCACAGCGAAAGGCCCTCTTGCGGTCCCTGGCGGGGAACAAATTGTTCCAAACCACTGTCGAGCATCGTGACGCGCGTGTCATCCAGCGACCGGACCAGCGGCAGCATCTTCACGGCATGACGGAAAATCGACCCGTCGTTGGTTTCGTTCAGCAATCCCCATAGGACAACGCTCGGATGGTTCCGGTCGCGCGTGATCATGCCGCGGACGGACGTATCGAACCGCTCGGCCATCTGCGGCGAATCGCTCCACTGCCAGCCCGCTGCCGATTCTTGATAAACCAGCAGCCCGATCTCATCGCAATAGTCGAGCTGGCGGCGGTCCGCGATCGCGCAGAAGAATCGGATCATGTTGAAGCCCATCGCCTTGCTGTTTAACAAATCGCGGCGCAACAGATCGGGATCCAAAGGCACCTTGTGTCCGCCCGGAAACATATTGCCCGTGTGCGAGCATTTCAGGAAGATACGTTGGCCATTCAAGCGGAAAGCTCCGTCGACATATCGAAAATCGCGGAATCCGCACCGTGTTGAAACTTCGTCGTTCGCATCGGATTTTGCAACGCCGACGCGCGCCGTAACACGATAAAGATAGGGATCGTTCATATTCCAGAGATGCGGACGGCCGACTTTCAGCTTCGTCTCGACCAGCGTATCACCCGGTGGAACCGAACGGTCCAAGGCGACCGTCTCCAACGTTTCGCCTGAAGTTGCCGGCGCAACAGTGAATTGCAGATGCGCCGCGGCAGGCTCTTTGCCGGCATTGCGAACATTGGCCGAGACGCGGATTTCTCCCGTCGCACAGTCGGGCCGTACGAACAAATTCTCGACTCGCACGGCGGGCGCGATCAGCAAATCGACCGAATCGACCAAACCGCCGTATTGATATTCACTGCCCACCGGACTATGCGGTCGTCGCCCGCGTTGCGGGGTGTTGTTAATCGCCATTCCGTCGATAGGTTCATCCTTTGGACTTAAAACGCGAACGGCGATTCGATTGACGGCCCCCGGCCGCGCGGCCTGAGTTATATCGAGCGTGAATGCCTCTTCGCCTCCTTCGTGCTTTCCTATATGAATATCATTCACCCACACGTCGGCCAGATAGTTGACCATCCAGAACCGCAAGAGATAGCGGCCGTCGGCTTGCGGATGCACGGGGACAGTCACGTCGCGCCAATACCAAGCCACGCCATGACAACCGGGCAACGCCTCTTGATAAATGCCCGGTACGCGAACTTTCTTCGCATCCGGCCGGGGCTGGCGCTGCCAGTTCTCGCTGCGGCCCACGTTCTTCGCGTCGAACGCCACGAGCCAATCGGCCGTGCCATCGAGCGAAATGACCGTTGGCCCTTTCGTTACAGCGTTTTCCGCCGCATTACTGGGGGAAGTATTTGCCGGCAGAAAGGCAAATGCCAGGGCAATCGTTGTTATCGTGATCGTTTTCATTGCATATTGTCCTTATGTATGCCTGGTTGAAACAATAGTCCACCGGCCGGGAGCTAATAACTCCCGGGAGTTGCACTGGAGAATCATTCACATTCCGGGAACTGTTAGCTCCCGGCTATGGATGGAATCGCTGTCAGGACTTCTTCTTATAGACGATTACCACTGCGCCGGGCTGATCCTTGATCGCAATCGAAAGTCCCTTCTCCATAAGCTCACGGCCGGAAACTTCCGTGGCGCCGGCTACGTCGAGATTCGTCAACGTGTAGACGGCGTTGGCATCCAGCCCCTGCAGTTTCACGCGGAGCGACTCGTACTGGCTGTCCTTGCGGCGGAACACCTGCAACATGCCTTCGCCGTGCTCGGGGCAATCGTATTGCCACCCGAGCCACGCGGTTTGTTCCAGGCTGAAGGAGGTCAACGGATAGTAGTCACCGTAATAAAGATGACGGAGAGCAACATATTGATCCAATACGCGCTTGCCCCAAGCCCAGGGAAATTCAGGATAGAATTTCTTCTGCGGCCCATCGCCCGAGTGGAACCAGTTGACGCATAGCCCGCTGCTGATGCTGCTGCGGAATTCGTAGTCGTTGCCTTCCTGGTCCTCGCTAATCGCACTCAAGGGAACCCAAGCCATCAGCCCGTAGGTGTGGCATTGATGCGCCACCGCGTCGCGCGGTCCGTCGGTTCGCCAGAAGGGCGTGGCACGGCCGACCGTTTCCAAGTCGATACGCCGTCCGCCGCTTGCGCAGTTGTCGATCATCAAGTTGGGGTGTTTGGCCAACAGGCCGTCCCAAAAGGCGTAGAGCCCCTCGATGTAGCGAATTTCACTGATGCCTTGGCGGTCGGGCGCATCGGCGGCCCGCCAGAACGGCTTCGGATCCATGTTGAAATCCTGGCGATAGCAGCCCAGGCCGAATTCTTCGATCTTGGCCGAAACGAATTCGGTTACGAACTTGCACGCCTCGGGATTGCCGAGATTCATCAAGCAGTTGTCCTGCTTGAGATCGAAAAGCCAATCGTGGTGGTTTTTGAACCATTCGCTATTCTTGACGACTCGCTCCGGCTCGAACCAGAGCATCAATTCGCGGCCCGATTTTCGCAAGGTGCTGCTCAGCGGTTGGAAACCGTTCGGATAAAGATTTTTGCCGACGATCCAATTGCCGACTTCGGCCCACCACTCGCCGGCCTTGCCATCTTTACCATACCAGCCGGCGTCGATCCAGTAATAATCGACCGGCAGCTTGGCGTCGATGATCTTTTGGATATTGTCGAGATGCACCTCGGCGCTCGTTCCGCCCCAGTTGCCCCAGGTGATCGGGGCCACCAGCGGTTTGCCGTTCAACTGCGGCCGATGATGGGCCAGAATGAAACGCCGCAACATGTTTTGCCCATGCCAGCGATTGCCGCGATAGGGCAACACCAACATGCGGGGCGAGCGAATCTTTTCGCCCGGATGCAAGAGCAAATGGGTTTTCGTCATACCGGCTTTAATCGCCATGCCGCTGGGATTGTTGACAAAATCGGCCGTCCAATCGCCACTCCAACCCAGCGCGACGACCGTTCCGCCGCCCTGAGTTTCCACGTTGAAGAACGGCAGCACGTTGCACGACGAGCGGCCCTCGCCGGCCTCGATATGTTGTTTGCCGCCGACGGCCAATGCCGCTTGCTGGGGCATGAAGTCTTCGAAGGTCGCTACACCGCCTTTGGACCAGTGGAGCGTTGCATTGCCCGCGCTGGGTAGTGGCAACACGGCGTCGAGGGCTTGGATGCCTTCGAGGATCGGTGTGTCGGCCTTGCCGGTGTTTTCAAAGTAAACAACCCACTCGACGGCCGGGAAATCGGCAAACTCGATGCCCACACAACGCACGACCAACCCTGTCGCGGGATCGGTGTAGCTTAGCGTGCGTTCGGTCTGTTGATCGTCCAGCTTGCGGGCTGATCGCTCCAATTTCCATTTGCTGCAAATCTCGGAAAAAGGCTTGCCGCCGTAGAGGAACGAAACAAAGGGTTCGGGGCCAAAGGCTTCGCACGTGGGGCCTATAAATGGCAGATCGGCCAGCCATAGCGTCTTGCCGTCGGCCAACTCAACCTTGGCATCGGCCCAATCGGCCTGATCACAAGAGATGCCGTCGCCGCCGTCGCCTATGCTGAGCAGGAATTCGGTCGCGCCGCCGAGATCCGTTTGCACGGGTACGGCCGGCGTTGTCGGCCGCATCAGGCCCGACTCAAAAGCTTTTTTATCGCCCACGGTCACGGTGAAAATGACCGATCCGCCGCCGCCGGCAGTGTTCTCGTTGTTGTCTACGCCTACTATGGCGCTGAAGGTTTTGCCCGGCGAGGGCAATCGGACCGCCACCTTGCTCATCGCATGACAATAGAGCCCGTGCGTGTATTGCTGATTGCCCAACTGCATGGGGCGTCCATTGCGATTGTTCAATTGCACAGGATCGTTGTTGGCCAACACATAGAGTCCCGTCTTGGGCGGTTCGGCCTTTACAATGCCTTCGAATTTCGCGGCAGCCCAGCGCCGTGTTTCCGCCATTTCGTGGGGATTCGATGGTGCAGCGGCCCAAGCGGTTGCAGCCGCGGAGATCGTCAGGGTCACAATCAAACCAAGCAGGATGCGCGTCTTCATGGATATCTCCTGGTTCTAGGGGGATGACGTTTCGAGAGGGGTGGGCTCTGAAGTTTGAGGCGGGGGGCCCATTGGCCTGCCCCAGGCGCCAACGGACGAAGTGGAATATGTCATACAATAATACTAAAACTTCGCCGTGTCAATAGGCAATCCGTCCTTGCGGTTGCCTAAGCGGCGATAGATCTCGGGCTCGATCGAATAACTGATGGAACGCACCGAACCGTCGCACATCGACATGTTGAAACCGCTGCCGTGCGCGCTGCCGAACCATTGCACGTTGTAAACGTCGGAGTAACCGGGAACGTTCGTGTCCTGCTTGGGCAAATTGCCGACAGAACCGTAAAGGCCGGTCCAACGCAGTGTGTCCAATTCGTCGCCGCTGAAGGCCGTGTCGTTGTCGCCCATGTCGGTTCCATCGTTGTAGCAGCCGCTGTCGATGTATTTTTCACCGATTAAGAACGTGTTGCTTGAGCCGTCGCGGATTTGAGCCATGGTCACTTCGCTTCGTTGATGCGCAATGCCGGTCTGCTGGGACATGTCGTCCCATTGCGAATTGGTCATGGCATCGGCGGCCTCCAACGTGGCCACCGACGCGGCGTGCCATTGCAAATAGTCGCCGGCGTTCATGGCATAGTCGTTTTTGGCCACTTTTGCGACGACTCCACTGGTCAGCTTGAATTGATTGCTGCACAATGTTTCGTTCGACGAGTAGACCATCGTTTGCCGGCGCGTGGGGCAATACAAGGTGGCCAGCGGCGTGGCGATTCGCTGGGCGTTGGCGGCCTCGATGGTCATGCTGCTGCCCGAGGAGCCGAGATCGTGAAGTGCCTGTTGTTCGATGTAGGGCAGAAGGCTGTAAATCCAACTGCCCGGCTGTTTCTTGCCAAATCCGCGGTCGGGGTGCCCGACCCAGTCATAGCGCCAACCGCCGGAGGGGAAAAACTTCAAGGCGGCTTCGTGGTTCATCGCGCCCAACGAAAGCTGTTTGATATTGTTGCTGCACTGGATGCGTCGGGCGGCCTCGCGCGCCGATTGCACAGCCGGAAGCAAGAGCGAAATCAGGATGCCGATGATCGTAATCACGACCAAAAGCT
>CAYWGR010000049.1:0-31804 GCA_964458015.1 uncultured Planctomycetaceae bacterium | reverse complement strand
GAGCGAAAGTAGCTTTTTCGATTGGGTTTCGATCGCGCGGCAGAGATTTTCGACCTCGCGGGGCGCAAGGCGGATCGCAAGTCCGTCATCGTTGAGTTCGGAACCCGCACGGATGCGCTCTTCCAACGCCGGATCGAGCGTAACGACGTGCAACCGTCGTTCCTGATCGCGATAGCGCGTGCAAAGCGTTCGGGCCAGACGACCGCGAACGTGTTCGGTCAGCAAGATCGGGTTTTTCGTATACGTCGCATGATCGCCGAGCGTTTCAAGGATAGGGCCAAGTTGGCGAATGGGGGCTCCCTCCCTCAGCAACATTTGCAAAACTTGCTGCACTTCACCCAGCTTCATCACGCCGGGGATTAGCTCATCCACGGCCGCCGGGGCGGTTTGACGCAATTCGTCGATCAGATGCTTCACGGCATCGCGCGTCAGCAATTCGTCGGCATGTTGCTCGGCGATTTTTGCAAGATGGGCCGCAATGGTCGCGGCCGGTTCGGCCGATTGTTCGTCGATCGTGCCTTGCGCAACGGCCATGTCGGCGATTTTTATGCGGTATTGGCTCTGGTTGAGCCGCATGTTGTCGCGCACGCGGACCTTCGGCAACAGGATGCCGACTTCGGCGGCCAGGGTGCGACGGACTCGCTGGATGCGTTCCAGCAGATCGCCGCCACGCTTGACGTCGGCCAAACGAAGCAGGCTGAGGCCTAGTTCAAGCTCCATCGGATCGACGGTCAGATAGTCTTCAATTCGCTCCTTGCTCTTCGAGGCTTCGGCCTGACGTTTGGTGACGGCCTCGGCCAGGGCTTTGTTTTCGCGCCGGGAAAGCATGAAGGCGATGCCCACGCAACCGACGCCGATTAAGAGGAGCGGAATTCGGGGGAGGCTGGTCAGGATTAGAAGTAAGAGGAAACCACCCGCGATGGCCAATGCTTGCGGGCGGGCGAAAAGCTGGCGGACAAACTCGTTCGGCAGATTGCTTGCTTGGCTGCTGCGAGTGACCAACATGCCGGCGGCCAACGAGATCAAAAAGGCGGGCACTTGCGTGACCAGACCGTCGCCGATGGTCAAGGTCGTGAAGAGCGAGCCGGCTTGGCCGAGGCTCATGCCTGCATCGACGATGCCGACGAACAAGCCGCCGGTGATATTGATTAAGATAATGACGATTCCTGCGATGGCATCGCCGCGGACGAACTTGCTGGCACCGTCCATGGCGCCGAAGAAGTCGGCCTGCTGCGTGATTTCCTGGCGGCGGCGCTGTGCTTCGCGCTCGTTGATAACCCCGGCGTTCAGGTCGGCGTCGATGGCCATCTGTTTGCCGGGCATTCCGTCGAGGGTAAAACGGGCGGCCACTTCGCTGATGCGAGTGGCGCCTTTCGTGATGACCACAAATTGGATCAAGACGATAATCGAAAAGATGACCAGGCCGACGACGATTTTGTCGGCTCCGGCCGCGCCGCCGGTGACAAACTCGCCGAAGGTGCGCACCACGCCGCCGGCGGCCAGCAGGCCGTCGGTTTCGGCTCGGGTAAGAATCAATCGGGTAGTGGCCACGTTCAAAACTAGCCTAAACAGCGTGGTGGCCAGCAGGAGCGAGGGGAAAATATTGAATTCTAGGGGGGTTCGGACATAAAGGGTCGTCAACAGCATGATGACCGCGATCGTGATGTTGATCGACAGGAGCAAGTCCAGTAATTCCGCCGGCACCGGGACCATGATCACCAGAATGCTGGCGATCATGCCGATGGGAAGAATAAGGTCTGGAATTTTGGCCCAAAGGCCATTGGCCACAAAATGCGGCGCACTCGCTGAAGACATGCATTGCTCCGTAGGACGGATTAGAGCGGGGAAAGTACCCAAAATCGGGGAGAGTGTCCAGGTCGGTTTGTGAAACGTTCAAGGGAAGGCGGCCTCGCAGTGCGTCGAATTGGTACTTTTTACACGCTATAAAGGTGCTTTTTGCTTGCGTTACGAGAAAGCCGCCCTGTGAAAAATCAGTAGAATCTGATACGATGGTACACAAGTATAGGAAATATGGATTATATGCAACAAATAGACAAACCAAGGCGAGTGGGAAAAGATTCCGGCCGCCACGCGCTATCGCATTCGAGGACTACCATGGCCACGGCCCAGGATGGCAAGCCAGCATCTCCGCAGAAAACCGGTTATCAAGATAAATTTTGGATTCCACGTTTTTGGGATGGAATAGGCATCTCGGGCTGGTTTCCGTTGTTGATCCGCAATCGGCTGGCGTTTTCACCCCGGCGCGTTGCGATGGCGGCGATTATCAGCGGACTGGCCTTTATCAATACGTTCCTCTGGCTCGTTCAGAAAATGTTGATGGGGCGAAAAATCGAGCAGACTAAGATCAAGGACGATCCGATTTTCGTGATTGGCCATTGGCGATCGGGAACGACCCTTTTGCACGAGCTGTTGATTCTCGATCAGCGCCACACTTATCCCGATACGTATGCCTGTTTTGCACCGAACCATTTTTTGGCCTCGGGCTGGTGGATGCGGCCCTGCTTGAAGGCTCTTTTGCCGTCGCAGCGTCCGATGGACAACATGGCGGCCGGCTGGGACCACCCGCAGGAGGATGAGTTTGCGTTGTGCAACATGGGGATCCCGTCGCCCTATTTGACCAGCGTGTTTCCGAATCGTCCGCCGCAGTATCCCGAATATCTCGACCTTCGTGGCGTGTCGGAGCCCGCATTGAACCGTTGGAAACACGCGTTTCACTGGTTTCTGCAATGCCTTACGCTGCGGTGCCCCAAGCGGATCGTGTTGAAGTCGCCGCCGCACACGGCCCGGATCGGAACATTGCTGGAAATGTTCCCCAAGGCAAAATTCGTGCATATTATTCGCGATCCTTACGTGATTTTTCCCTCGACGATGAACCTTTGGAAGCGTCTTTATCGCGACCAAGGATTGCAGGTGCCGACTTACGACGGCTTGGAAGAGCATGTTTTCGAGACATTCACGCGGATGTACGATGCTTTTCATCGTGACAGCAAAAAGATCGGCCCCGGCCAATTCTGCGAGGTTCGTTACGAGGATCTGATTGCCGATCCCATGGGGCAGATGCAGCGGGTTTATGCGGAATTGGATCTCGACAACTTTGATGCCGTTCGACCGGGCGTTGAAGCGTATTTCGCCAAGCAAAAAGACTACAAGACGAACCGATACCAGATGACGCCCGAACTGCGCGCCCAAATCACCGACCGCTGGGGTGATTTCATTGAGAAGTATGGCTACGCGGGAATGAACGGGGAATAGAGGAAAGCTGAAGCATTCGTGCTTCCTCAAGCTTATTCCCATGTGCCGTTTTGCTTAGCGTTCGGCTATCTGCGTCAACGCTTCGGCCACGGCTTCATAGTGGTCGGCGGGGATAGGTCGGTTAGTGTCAACGCCGCGATAGATGGCGCGGGCTAATTGCTTGCGTTCGAGCGTCGGCACGCCATGTCGCGCAGCCACTTGGCGAATATGTTCGGCCGATGCGCCCGCGCCCTTGGCTACGACGACGGGGGCGGTCATGGTCTCGGGATCGTAACGCACGGCCACGGCCAATTGGCTTGGATTGGTCAAAACGATATTTGCTTCGGGCACCAGGGCCGACAAACGCTTGAGTACCAGATCGCGTTGCACTTGTTTGCGCCGGGCGATGACTTGGGGGTTGCCTTCGAGGTTTCTTAACTCTTCGCGGAGTTCTTGCGGCGTCATCTTCAGGTCTTGTTCGTGCCGCCACCATTGGTAGGCGTAGTCGAGCAGCGCGAGGACCAGCAGCGCCCCGCCGACTTTCATGGCCGTGCCCAAGAGAATTTGCATCATTTGCGAGGCGATTGTCGCCGGCGGCAGGCTGGTTAGGCCGAGGATGGCTTCGCATTGGTTGTACATCACGACGCCTGCGACGGCCGAGGCAATGGCCAGCTTGACGATGCCTTGTCCGAGGTTGACCATGCCGGCGCCGGAGAAGATACGGCGGAGTCCTTCGAGCGGATTGAGACGGTTAAGGTCGAAGGTTAATCGTTGCGGTAAGAAGAGGAAGCCGACCTGGAAAATATTGACCGCGACGCCGGCCAGGCAGAGCAGGCCGAGGATAGGCAGCAAATAGCGGCCGAGGGTCCAGAGTACGGAATGCCATTGGCTGACGACGAAATCCGAGTCGGCGGAGAGCCAGGCATTGCCGCCCAGTTGTTCGCGACAATAATCGACCATCCAGCCCGCCAATCCGCCGCCGAGCGTCATGAGCACCGCAAGCCCGGCGAGCAACAGCACGGCCGCCGTAAGCTCGCGGCTTTTGGCGACATGCCCTTCATTGCGGGCTTGCTGCCTGCGATGCGGGGTCGGCTCCAGGGATTTTTCACCGGCGTAGTCGGCCATGTATAGGGGCTAGGGATTAGGGATTAGAAAAAAAGTTTTGAGGATCATAAGCTGAATACTGAATGCTGAGTGCTGATAGCTTTTCACGAGAGCCATTGTTTTTGGAGGGGGACTTGGAGGGCGTTGAAGATTGTTTCTAATGCGGGCTGAATTTGATCTTGAAACGCCCAAACGCCTGTGCCAAGGGTTAGAGCCAATGCGGCAAAGGCCAACATGGCGTTTAGCCCGAAACCGACGCTTAAAATGTTCAGTTGCGGCAAGGTGCGGCCGACAAGACCGAGGATCAAGGTGGCCAGCATCAACGCCGTCACGGCCGGCGCGGCTGCACGGACGCCGAGCGAAAAGCTTTGGCTCACCAACGTCACGAAACCGGATGCCAATGATTGGGGAAAGGTTCCACTGCCCAAGGGGATCGTGCGAAATGTATCGAGGAGTCCGGCCATGACCATGCGATGTCCGCCGAGGCAAACGAACACGGCAATGGTGACGAGGAACAGGAGCCGCGAGAAAAGCGGGACGTTTTCGTTGAGCGTAGGATCGAACACATCGGCTACGTTTAGCCCTGCGGCTTGCCCCACGAGTTCACCGGCCAAGGTCATGCCATGAATGAGAATGAGAACGCCGAGGCCCAAGCAGGCGCCGATCAAGGCTTCGGTGCCGAGCAGCACGAGATAGTCGATCGAACTGCCCGGCATTCCAATCGTCGCGTTCCATTGCGAGGGAACGATCAGCAGGGTAAGGGCAACGGCCAGTATCGAGCGAATCCGCATTGGAACGTCGCTGGTTCCATAGACCGGAGCGGTCAACATCAGGCCGGCCACGCGGGCAAGTACAAGCGTGAACAGGATGAACTTGGCTTCGCTCATGTGTGTTGGTTCATCCCTGGTCAAAAGCGTCCCGGTATGCCGGAAATCAAGTTGCCGGTGTATTGCACCATCTGAGCGATCAACCAAGGCAACGTAATGCTCAGAACCAGGAGCATAACGATGAGTTTCGGCACGAAGACCACCGTTTGTTCTTGGATTTGCGTTAGCGCTTGAAACAAACTGACGACGATTCCGACGATCATGCCGGCCACTAAGACCGGCGAGCCGACGAGCAGCATCGTCCAAAGCGCTTCGCGACCGAGATCAATGGCTTGTTGAGGATCCATAAGCAGGGATTAGGGATTAGGGATTAGGGATTAGGCAGGAAAGACTAATCCCTGATACTTCATCCCGTTTCTTATGTAAACGGTTGGAAACTTTGGATTAGCATTTCGACGACGAGGTGCCAGCCGTCGACCAGCACGAACAGCAACAGCTTGAAGGGAAGCGAGATGAGCACCGGCGGAAGCATTAACATGCCCATCGACACCATGACGCTGGCCACGACCATATCGAGAATCAGGAACGGCAGATAGATTTGGAATCCGATTAAAAAAGCGGTTTTCAGTTCGCTGAGCATGAAGGCCGGCAGCAAAACTTGGAGCGGCACGTCGTCGTAGCTGGCCGGCGCCGGCCGGTTGGGCAGATAGCTCATGAAAAGCCATACGTCTTCGGTGTTTTGCGTGTGTTCGATCTGCATGCTCATGAAACGGCGGATTGGCTTCACGCCGGCGTTCCACGCTTGGTCCATGCCGATCTTGTGCTGTGTATAAGGCACGACGGCGTCGTCGTACACTTGTTTCCACACGGGAGTCATGATGAAAAGCGTGAGGAAGAGCGCAAGCGTAGTGATCACCTGGGTAGGCGGCATATTTTGCGTGCCGATGGCTTGCCGCAATAAACTCAAAACGACCACGATCCGCACGAAACAGGTGGTCATCAGCAGCGCGGCCGGGGCAAGGCTGAGAACGGATAAAAGCACCATCACTTGAAGCGTCGAGCCGAGTCCCTCGGGGCTTGTCCAGCCCTTGGGACCGGCGGTCAATCCTTCGGGAAGCCCCATCGAAATCGGTTGATTGCTTGCCGGGGCGGGGGCATCTTCGGCCAAAGCCTTGCCGGCGAAGCAAAGGCACCCGAACAACAACAGTATTGGCAGCAAGCGGCTATTCATGGTGTTTCTCCGCTTGCTGGAACACTTGGCGAAAGGAAAGCGTCGGGATGCCTGGTTGTGCATGACGGCAAAGAGCCGAGATGCGTTCAACTTCGGCGGGATCGGTGATTTCGGTCAAGGTTTCCGCGCCAGCGGCCGTTACGCAAACCAACAACAGCTTGTTGCCGCAGCGGATCAGATGTGCTTGATGATGATTGGCCAGCGGGGCGCGGCCAAGAATTTCGTAGGCTTCGCTTGGCAGCAAAGCGACCCGGCCCGGTGATGCGCGGCGAAGAAGCCACACAATGCCGAAGAAAATTCCCAAGACCACGGCCAAACTGCCGCCCACGGTCAGGAACGACGACAGGCTGCCGGGGCGTTTGTTGGGAGTTGCATCGCCGGTTGCATCGTGCGGCTTAAGCGGCAGCGGCGCGGCGGCGGCTTGGTTTGGCTGAGATTCCGCATTGATCCGCTCGGGCGAATCCACGGGTTGTTGATACGCGGCGGGCGCGATCGGATTGTTCGACGAAGCAGCTTCAGGCCAGGGAACCGTCTGGTCAGTCAATCCTGAAGGACAAGCCGCCAAAAAAATCAATCCCATAATTCGTGCTGATAAACGCATGGCCGTCATTCAATCCATTGTGCGGGCGTTGTCGTTTGTTTTATTTAAGAAAGCACTTCGACCACGCGGATGCCGAGACTGCCGTCGAGGGCCAACACTTCGCCGCGCGCGATGAGGTGTCCGCCGGCATAAATATCGACGGGTTCAGCAGCGGCATTGTCCAAGGGAAGCAGCGTTCCTTCTCGCAATTTATCGATTTCGTCCCAGTCGATGCGCGTTCGTCCGAGTTCGACGCGCAGATCGAGCGTCTCGCTGGGCAGCGCCGCTTCGGCGTCGGCATGTTGCGTTAAAGCGGGTTCGCCGTCGAGCTCGTCCCATTGGATCCGCTTTGTGTTGCGCGGCAGTTCGTTGACAACCGGCGGCAGTGGCGTGGAGGCCCAAGGTTGTTCGACGGTCGGCGGATGGATGGTTTGTTCGGTTAACATCATGCAGTCATTCCTGAACTTGATTGCAAGTGAAACTTGGCGAGGATCGCTTCACCTGCCCCGCCTTACAACTTACGATTTATGTTCTCACGGTTCGTAGTGCGGCTTCATCGAGCCGCTTGCCTTCTTGCCGTCCTTCTTCCTGGCGAAAGGCTTGCGACTGGTTGTCGCGGAGTATTTCGAGCGATCGCACGTCACGATCGGCCTCGATCAGGGCTTGATGGCGAAGTTCGATTTCGGCGGACAATGCTTGGCGTTGCCGTCCGAGTTCCTCTTCGCGCAACCGCAGCTTTACGGCGTATTGATCGCCTTCCATGAGCCGCGGAATATCAACGGCCCCGGGACCGGCCGCGGTGCGAAATTCCTCCTGTAGTTTCAGTAATTCCGTTGTCGTTTGTTTTTGTCGCCGCTGAAGTTCCGCATCGGTCCGATGGACATCGGCCAAATGCACGCGGCGCTCGTCGCGAGCAGCCTCGCGGAGCCGGAGCAGGTTGGCCAGCCGGAAACGGAATTGCGGCATCGTCGGTTATTCTCCTAAGCGTTCACGATATTCGCGATAAAGCTCGATCAGTCCTGCTCGGGCGTCGAGCAGCGTGGCCGATTCCTCAACAGGCTGCCGCAGATAACGATGGATGCGTTCTTGCATGTCGATAGCGGCATCCACTGTTTTATTGCTGCCGCGGCGGTACGCGCCAATGGAAATCAAGTCTTGATGATCGCGATAGGCCCCGAGCAAATCGCGAATGGCGTAGGTCGCCTGGCGATGTTCGTCATTGGTCACGTCGGGCATCAAGCGGCTGATGCTTTCAAGAATGTCGATGGCCGGATAGTGGCCGCGCGAGCTGAGTTTGCGAGAGAGCCACGTGTGGCCGTCCAGCAGACCGCGGACGGTATCGCAAATCGGTTCGTTCGGATCGTCGGCTTCAACCAGCACCGAGTAGAATGCGGTGATGCTACCGCTGGGACTGCGGCCCGCGCGTTCGACCAGTTTCGGCAACATGGCGAAGACCGAGGGCGTGAAGCCTCGCGTGGTAGGAGGCTCGCCGGCGGCAAGGCCGATCTCGCGCTGCGCCAAGGCAAACCGTGTAAGCGAATCCATCAGCAGAAGGACATCTTTGCCTTGGTCGCGGAAGTATTCGGCGATGGCCGTGGCCGTGAGAGCGGCCTGGGTGCGCAGCAAGGCGGGTTGATTGCTGGTGGCCGTGACGACGACGCTCTTAGCAAGTCCCTCGGGGCCAAGATCACGTTCGATGAATTGGTTGACTTCGCGGCCGCGCTCGCCGATCAAGGCAATCACGATCACATCGGCCGAAGTATAGCGGGCCATCATTCCCAACAAGACGCTTTTGCCGACGCCGGAACCGGAGAAGATGCCCATGCGCTGGCCCTTGCCGCAGCAAAGGAGACCGTCGATGGCGCGAACGCCGGTTGTCAGCGGTTCGTCGATCCGAGGCCGGGTGCAGGCGTCGGGCGGCAAACGATTGAGCGAGGTGCGGTCGCTCAAGGCGGGCTGGGGTTTGCCATCAATAGCGTTGCCTTCGGCGTCGATCACGCGCCCCAGGAGTTCTTCGCCCACGCGCAGCCACCGCGTCGTGCGAATCAAACGCACATGGTTGCCGCGTCGCACGCCGCCGAGGTCGCTCAGAGGATAAAGCACGGTGAGGTCGTCACGAAATCCAACGACTTCGGCCAACAGGGGCTGGCCGGATTGACGCCGGATCTCGGCCAAGGCTCCCACGGGCGCCGGAAAGCCTGCCGCGGCAATCGTGGTGCCGATCGTTTGCGCAACGCTGCCGGTCAAGGCGGTCGGCATGATGCAATCGAGTTGTTCGGCAAGGCAAGACATGGCGCAGGCATCGGGGGTCAGGGGATTAGCTCTTCTTCAATTCGTTTTAATTGCATTTCGAATTGCTGGTCGATAGTGCCGAATCGCGTTTCGACACGACAGCCGCCGCGACTAATGGCAGGGTCGGCCGTTACTTCGGCATCGCCGATCGACGACATGGCGTCGATCAATGTTTGGACTTGCGTCCCTAACAGTTTGTAGTCTTCCGGATGAAGCCGCAAACGAATGCCCTGGCTGCCGGCCGCCAATTCCAAGGCTTCGCGGACCAGCGTAAGGGCGATTTCGGGTTTTCGGCTCAGTTCGCCGCGAACGATTCGGCCGGCCATGGCGGCGGCCAAATGAACGGCGCTCGATTCCCAATGCGCAAGCCACTCTTGCTTGGCGTGACGAAGCTCGGTTCCGGCTTGCGTGAGCGCCAACAGGACCGGCGCCATTTTTTCGCCTACCATTTGCTCGATGGCTTGGATCGCCGCTTGAGCCCCTTCTTGGGCTGCCTGCTGACGAATCGCATCGGCTTGTTCTTTGGCTTCCGCGATGATCCGATCGGCCTCGGTCTTCACATCGCCAAGGTAGCGGTTGGCTTGGGCCGCAAGGTCGTCGAAGTTCAATGTTTCGGCGCGGCGGTTGTGCGGTGGATCAGCGAGTCGGATGATGGTGGCCATAAAGAAACACTATTAGCATTTGCTTGGATCATAAACCGGCTGGCCGACAGTTGTTCCAGCTTCCGGCCTTCCCTCGGTCGGCATCGGTTTATGGGCGACACAAACGCCAATAGGGTATTCTTTTCCCTGAAATCATCAAAGGCCAAATTCCAGGGTTTTGCATCCAAGCCGCTCGGCCAGGGGGCGATCATAAGCGGCCAAATTGGTCATAATGCCCTCGACAACGCGGTTGTTGCAGGAGGCCAAGATGCGGGCAACGGCTCGGGGGCCGGCGGATCGCTCGTGTTGGGCAATCGATTGTCGTTGCAGGCGGATCTCTAACGCTTGTTCCACTTCCCGCACGGTTTCAGGGTCGGTGTTTTCTCGGTCGACGAGGCGTCGAACGATTTCAACTTGCAGCGACGGGGTAAATTGCAGCAACACCTCGCCGGCTTGTTCCGGCGACAAGTGCGAAAGAACCAAGGCGATGGTTTGGGGTCGCTCGGGAGTTAAAAGTTCCGAGAGTTGCTCGTTTTGGACAGAATGGAGAAATGCGAAGGGTTGGGTAGCTTCGGCCGATGTTAATTCGACCGTTTCAGCTGCGATTGAAATCTCATTCTCAAGGGATGTAAGCTGGCCCATCGGACATGTAGGCAGGCTGTCCAATTCGATGCCGGGCGGGCAGGGATCGGGCACGAGCGCTTCGATGCGGCGAAACTCCTCGATCACTTCTCGCCGCTCCTCGGCGTCCATTTCTTCAATGTCCAATACCGCCTCGCGGACCAAATCGGCACATTCGGTGCTTAGCTGGTCTAGCAAGAGGTTCGCGGTGGGTTCGTCAAGACTGGCCACTAAGATTGCGGCCTTGCGGATGCCCCACGAACGCTGGTTGTTGAATCGCATCATCATGGTTTAATATTTCAGCCCGTGTGTCCAATCCAGCTTCGCAATACATTGGCGGCCGTATCCGGATCGTCCTCGACCAGCTCCGAAAGCTCGTCGCGATAAGTTGGTGCATTATTCCGAAAACGCCGTGCATGAGGCGAAGGAATGGGCGACGGTTCGTCGGCGGCATTCGCGTCGCCGTGGAGCGATGTTTTGGCTTCGATCACTGCCGGGCTGCGATGGACCATCGATCGCAACGTCACAAGGCTTGCCAATCCAAGACCGACAACGGCCAGAAGGGCCCAAGATTGACGAATCCAATTGAGAATCTCTTTGCTGAAGTCCGGGGCGGATGGTTCTTGAACGGCAATGTCTTGGAAGGGCGTAACTGTGACCAACTCGGCTGCCTTGGCGGCGCCGTTGGGCAAAGGAAGCAGTTGGGCCACATGTTTTTGAATCATCGCGGTTTCTTCGCTACGGATTTGATCCAGGGCCGCTTGATTCGGTGTGCGGGGAGTTCGGCCGGGCTCAACGGGATTACGTTCCTGCCAGACTTTTTTGAAATAGCTTATGGGCACGCCGATGGATACCGTGGCCAGAACCGGTTTCAGGCCGGCATCGGTCGGTTCTGATTGCCCATCGGCGACATGATCGGAATCCTCGACGGTTTCGGGTTCGTCATCCTTGTCTTTGCCGTCGCCGTTCAGCAGGCTGTTCAAAATCGAGGGAGCGTTCGGCTGTTGAACGGGCGTCTCGGTGCGGGCAGTTTGTTTTTCTTTTTCCTCGGCATTGCCGGTATTGTGTTGTTTTTTGCGGACGATGCGTTTGTTTTGCTTGATCGGTGCAACGGATTCGCGGTCCAATGCCACGCTTAATTCCACGGTAACGCCGGGAATGAAGGGCAAGGCATTGAGAATTTTGGCTTTCAGATCCTGTTCGTAGGTCCGTTTCAAAGAAAGGTAACGATTTTCACCGCTGCCGGCGTCCTCGGAATTGCCGTAGCGCGTGCGGCCGTTGAGGTCGGAAACAGTGACGTTTTCCGGCTTCATGCCGGCGATGGCCCCGGCCACTAAATGGCGAATGGCCGAAACACGCGATTCTTCGAGTTGCTCCGCGCCTACCGGTTTAACGCAGACCGTGGCCGTGATCAGTTTCTCGCGGTTCCAGGGGCCGACCTTGGTATCAACGTCATAGAGGACATAGGCGTTTTCGATGCCAGACATCGAGCGGATGATGCGCGACAGTTCAATCTGGCGTGCAATTTTCATGCGATCCGCACTTTTAGTGCTGGGCTCAAAAGGCGTGCTGGCGCTGATGGCTTCGCTCAGGGCCTCGCCGATGTTCGGCGGCAGCGCTCGAGCGTCGGCCAGCGCCGCCATGAAAATTTGCTCTTGGCCGCGGGGCACGTAGATCGACGATCCTCGCACCTCATAGCCTTTGAGATTCGCCTTGGCAAACGCGGCTTCCATCGTCGGCAATTGTCCGACAGACACCGGAACGCCGTGCATCAGGTCGATTTCCGGCGCGACGGTTTGGTGGGTAAAGAGATAACCTGCACTTAACAACACGACGATCAGCAGCAAACCCGAGGTGAGCCGCGCGCCGGGCGTCATGGACCGGAAGAGGTCGTACAGTTGTGAGTATGCCCGATTGAAGATATCCATCCGTGAAAGCCCGAGGAGGAAAAGTGGATCAAGGACAACAACAAAGGACAAGTATCAAAATGCTAGGCGGCAGCAACCCGAGCGGGAGCTTTGGGGATCCGCAGGGTGAAGGCGGCGCCTCCTTCGGGACAATTCGCCGTCGTAACGTCGCCGCCGTGCAGATGGGCGATGCGGCCCACAACGGCCAACCCCCAACCCAGGACAATGTTTTGTTCGGAAGACGTTAATGCAACGGCTTGATGCATTTCCTCTTCCGTCAACGAGGGCCCCGTGTCGGCGATTTCGAGCTCCACGGCCTGCGGTCCGTCGGCCGAGATGACCGTCATCGTGCCGCCTTGCGGCATGGCGTCAATGGCGTGGAGCACCAAGTTGCGTACCGCCCGTAACAGCAATTCACGATCGGCGGTGATGCGATGACTGGAGGGAATGTCGATTACCGTTTGGATGGAATGCGATGAAAAATGCATGGCCAGCGGCCCACAAACGTCATCGACCAATTCCCGAAGGGGGAAAGTTCCCCAAGATCGACCGGTTTGGTGAATCGACATAATGACGGAGTCCTTTGTAAAAGCAAACCGCGAAGTGGTGGTTTGGCTTCACCCCTCGCGAAATCGGCCAACGAATATCCGAGAAAAGCGGGCGATTTGTACCCGAAAAGAGGCGAGGATGTCAATGCACGTTTGCCGGCTATTCGGCTTCGTGCGACCACTCGGCGCCGGGGGCAACGCTTGCCGTGGGGGGAGGCAAAATCTGCTCCATGATCCAACGGTTTACGTCCGCTAGCATCTGGGGCTGCAGTTCGTGACCGCAAGGGTATTGCCGTAACGTAATCGACAAGCCAGCGGTATGCAGAAGACGCAGATCCTCGCAAACATGCTCGGCGGGGTAGGTTTCGCTGCCGCGGCCGGTTGCCAGCAATAACCCCAACCGCCGGGCTGCCAGGAGATTGCCCAAAGGCGCGCCGCCCGTGGGAAATGCCCCGCAAAGCGAGACGACGCCGGCAAAACGGTTGGGGTGACTCATGGCTAAGCGCAGGGCCATGGTGCCGCCACAGTCAAAACCGGCCAAGAAAATACGCCGGGGTGCAATATGGAACTTCTGTTGGGCTAGTTCGATGCACTCGAAAACGCGATGCTCGGCTTGCTGGATGTGTTCGTCGGCCTGAGACCATCCCCAAGATTCCGCCCCAGCGGATGCGCCGTTGCCCATGCTTAGCCCTTGCGGCGCAACGGCTACGAAATTTTGCATACTGACCATCGGCATGATCCGCTGCAACTGGCGTTCATCGCTGCCGCGACCATGCAGCCAGACAACGAGAGGATAGGCATAGCCGGGCGTGTAGTGAAGCGGGGCAAACAGGGTGTGCGGGAAGTCTAACGATCCCCTCGTGCAAATCGCCGAATCGACTTGAAAAGGGAGGTCTAGATTCGAGATCTCGGAAGAATATGAAGGAACGGAGCGTTGTGTCCGTGGCATGTCGATGGAACCTTCTCGTCAGGGGATGATAAGAAATGCGAAACCAAGAGAAAGCACCGCAATCCAATAATGATATGACAGAACTCTAACGCATCTGCCGCTTTTTTGTCAATCGCAGAACCTGGGGGGGGTCACGATAATCTACATGTTCGTGGCGTCGTCGATTCCGCCGTCGCCGGTTAGGCGATCCAGAGCGGCGGCCAGCTCTGTATGGTGGCTGTGATCCAGGGCATAGATACGGCAAATCCGGTAGCTGATGGCAATGCGGTGGAACAATTCTCGGTCGTCGAGGCTGCGGATTTTTTCGGTAGCTTGGTCGAAAAGGAAATTTTGACCCGCAGCCGGCGTGTGGGCGCCCGGCCGGTGGACGTGGCGAGCCGTATCGACCCGGAGGGGCAAATCTTTCAGCTCGTTGGGCAACTCATGGCGTATGGCGGCCTCGAAAGTGGCCGCATTGCTTAAGACGTTGCTTTGCTCGGGTTGGCCGGGGGCAAAGAACACCGTTTGCTCGCAGGCCATCTTCCATCGCAGTTTGCGATGCAAGAAACGCTGCCATCGCTGCCCTAACTCGCGTAATTCCGGATCGTTGCACGAGGGCCAGGAGGAAACCTGCATCAAAAGCGACCATTCGGTCAAATGTTGGTAGCGGTCGAGATGTTCGAGCGGATTGCCTGGGAAAAGATGCTTTTTACTATCGTGAAAAAGTTCCTGCAACTCCAGGTCGATTGCCCTGACCGTGCGATGGAAGTAAATAGCCCGAAATAATTCAGCTCGAACTGAAATAAATCGCACCAAAGCGGAAAGGCCCCGCTCGTGGATCGTAAGCCCCCTTGAGGTAAAGGCACTATAGTGCAACAGGCGTTCCAGGTCGAAGGCCTGCGTGCTATAGCCCGACATGTAGGCGTCGCGCAGCACAAAATCCATGTTATCGACGGTATATAAGCCGCTGAAAAGACTTCGTAGGAACCGCAGCCATTGGGGCGATTCGTGTGATGTTTTTTCGTGGGGCCTGGTAATCAGAAAGCAAACTTGCTCGGGATCCAGCATTTCGCAGTCAACGAGCCGGCTGTTGGGATTTCGACGGACCTGGCGTATCATGTCGGCGAATTCGCGACGGATGATCTCGCTGCCGAGGATTTCGTGATTGAGGCGGTAATCGGCCAGAAAATGCTCGTCGAAAAAGTGCCCAAACGGCCCGTGGCCTACGTCATGGAGCAAGGCGGCCAACCGCATGAGCGATTCGACATAGCCGCGGCTGGGCACATCAGGACATACGTCGTGCAGGCTGTCGTAGAGTGCCGCAACAGCCCGGCTGGCCAAGTGCATAGCCCCTAACACATGCTGGAATCTGGTGTGTTCGGCCGTTGGAAACACCCACCAAGCGGTTTGCAATTGATGGATTTGCCTCAACCGCTGAAGCCAAGGGTGGTCGATGATCTGCTGTTCCGACATCTCGCCTTCGGCAAGCCCCACCGGCGTGGTGAAGGGAATGTAGCCATGGATCGGATCGTGGCTAAGGCTCTCGCTTTGAAAATCACGCATGGGAATGTTGACAATACCATGAGGAAAACTTTTTTCAACAGGTGGCATCCTACTTTGTGCGGCGGGTAATTTACAAGCTCTCCCCCACGACTGCGGTTGCGAGACTCGTTTTACAACTTGCCACATCTTACGCACGACCCCCACCTGCCGCACCTTGCCGAGATCGCCGTTTTGGTCTGCGGGCTATGCTGCCCAATTCACACAATCCCCCGCAATCGGTCTGGCGAAAGTTGAATATCCTGACTAAACTCTGCTGTCCGGGGTAAACTTTTCCGATTAAGTAGACTATATCGACGCCAATTGACACAAGGAGCTGTGAAGTGCCTCGTTTTTGGATCTACACCACGTTCTGCTTTTGCTGTCTACTGTTTTGTGCTGGCTTGAAGGCGGCCGAGCAACCGGCCAGCCGCCCTAGCGAGACATTGCTGCCCAGCACAACGCAGGGTTTTTTTGCCATTTCCAATGTGGACACGCTTAGCGAACACTGGAAAAAGAGCCAACTTGGCCATTTGATGAATGACCCCGTGATGGAGCCGTTCACCAAGGATGTGCGGCGCCAGTTTGAGGATCGGTGGTCGAGCGTTCACGAGCGTCTAGGGTTGACCTTGAACGACATGCGCGGCGTGCCTGGCGGCGAGGTGGGCATTGGTCTAGTGGCTCCGGCGCCCGGCAAGGCGGCGCTGGCCATTGTGATCGATGTCGTTGGCAAGGTGCCGCAAGCCCAGGAGATGCTCAAGAAGGTTTCGGAAGTTCAATTGCAGCGCGGTGCTAAACGAAGTGAGATAAAAATCGAGGGCTGCGCCGACACGGTCGTGCGATTTGTTTTGCCCGAGCTGGAAGAAGATAAAGAAGCTACGCAAAGCACATTGCGCGGCAGCGAGAAATTCGAGGCCGAGAAGGCCGAAAAAGCCAAGGCCGGCAAAAACACTCAGGCGACCGTCGAAGCCGCGCCGCGGTTGGCCTTTTACTGTTTGTCGGGCAATCTGCTGGTCGTGACCGACAATCTTGAGGTGCTCAAAGACATCTTGGGGCGTTCGGCAGGCAGTGCGGCCGGCAGTTTGTCGGAACAAAAATCGTTCCAAACGGTTATCAATCGGTGCAAGGCCGACTACGGTGACAAGACGCCGCAGATTCGCTGGTTCATTCATCCCCTAGGGTATGCCGAGGCTGCTCGGGCAGCCACGCCTGAACATCGCCGCCGCAAGGGGAAGAGCGTTTTAGAAGTGATGCGGAATCAGGGCGTCGGGGCGATTCAAGGCATCGGCGGCTACTTCGATTTCGCTTCGGAAAGCTGCGAGATGATCCATCGCACCGCGGTTTATGCTCCGAAACCGTATGTAAAAGCGATGAAGATGCTGGTTTTGCCGAACAACGCCGATTTTACGCCGCAGCCCTGGGTGCCGCGCGATATTGCCACTTATACGACTTTGTATTTCGATATTGCCAACGCTTTCGACAATTTCGGCTCGATGTTCGATGAACTGTTCGGCCAAGGCGAAACGGGCGTATGGGATGAAGTCAAGCAAAGCTTGAAGGAAGATCCCAGCGGGCCGCAGATCGATCTCCGTGCAGACCTGATCCAGCATCTGGGACAGCGGGTCAGCGTCTTGACCGACTACCAGTTGCCGATTACCACATCGAGCGAGCGGCTGCTGTTCGCCATCGAGGCGAAGAATCCAAAGGCCGTGGCAGCGGCGATCGAGAAGTTGATGAAGAACGACCCCACGGCCAAGCGTCGCGAGGTGAACGGGCATGTGATTTGGGAAGTCGTCGAGGACGAGTCGCCGATGCCCGAGGCTCCGGAAATTTCGTTTGGCGACGTGCCGGCCGTAACGCCTGCCCATCCGCCGAAGAAAAAGAAGAAGGCCGCGGATGACGAGGAAGAGGAAGACAAGGAACAGCGGTTGCTGCCTCATGCGGCCTTGACCGTTTGGGAAGGGAATTTGCTGGTTGCCTCGCATATCGACTTCCTGTTGAAGGTGGTTGCTCCGGCCGAGAAGAACGAGTTGCTGAAGGATGACGTTGACTTCCGCTTGATCGACGAGGATCTTACGAAGACGGGCACGAAGGAACGATGCGTCCGTGCATTCTCACGCACCGACGAGGAGTATCGGCCGACTTATGAACTGGTTCGCCAGAACAAGATGCCGGAGAGCGAGGGGTTAATGGCCCGCGTTTTGAACGGATTGTTTGGTGAAGGCAAGAAGGGCGTCCGAGCACAACGAATCGACGGTAGCCAATTGCCCGACTATCAGATCGTGCGCCGCTACCTCGGCCCTGCCGGTCTGCAAGCTTCGAGCGAACCCGACGGCTGGTTCCTGAAGGGATTCACGTTGAGCAAGGAAACAAAGTAAGAGCGATTGTTTCAATCACTTTCGCGAATGATAAAAGGCCATGTCCACGGTTGTCGTGGACATGGCCCTGTTTTTTTGAGTTGCATAAAATATTCGTGAAATTTGTTGATTCCACCGTCATGAAAACGATAGAGGCCAATTGCACAAAAGCATTTGGGGTGTTCGCGGTATCGCTTTAATACTCCTGTTTCGTCAGGATGCCGGGCTGTGGAACGGGGTATTTGCCATCCGCGTTTGCTCGGACGGGCGGAAGCGAATCCATGGTGTATTTCTCGACACCGGGAGCGTATTCCTGGTCGTTGTTGAGTGTTTCGTCATAAGTGACTTCCAGACCGGTGTGGGCAGCTCTGCGTCCCATATTGCACACGACCGATGCCTCGACGCCTCGCTTCACCTCGTTGTACGGCTTGTTGTTGCGAACGGCATCGACCAAATCATTCCACTCGTTCTGATAAGGGCTTGCTTCATCGGACGGAACTTTGGCTTCCCATGTCTGGCTTGACTTTGTCATGGGCGTGAGGCTCTTATAGGTAATCGACGGTCCGAAGCAATCCCCGTGTGCGACGACAGCGCTGCCTTTCGTACCATGAGCAAAGCTGCCGTGGTACTGATAGCACCCGGGTATACAGCGTCCATCCAATAACAGTTTTGTGTCGTCTGCAAAAGTGAATTCGACGGAATAGGTATCGAAGTTTTGATCAATATACGGCTTGCCATGCGGAGTGTTGCGATAATGGCGTCCGCCGATACCTTGTGCTTTAATCGGCCAAGAGTTTTTCATCCAACAGCAGTGATCGACGTTGTGGATATAGAAGTCGTTGAAGCTGCCGCCGCTTGCCCAAATGAAGCTGTGAAAACGCTGGAGTTGCCAAAGCAACTCGCTAGGAGTGCCCGGCCAGCGTTCCGAAAAACCGGTTGCAAGCGGTCCAAGCAGGCGGTAGGCTCGCATGAGGATAAGGTCGCCGATTTCTCCGTTCTGGATGCGGTCGTGTAGTTGCTGCAATGCACGGCTGTGACGCGACATCAATCCGACGCCCACTTTGAGATTCTTGGCTACGGATTCTTCGGCCAGCTTCAACATACGACGGGACGAAGGGCCATCGGCCGTCAGCGGTTTCTCCATGAAGACGTTCAGGTTCTTCTTAATGGCATAGTCGAAATGTACCCAACGAAATGCCAAAGGAGTGGCGAAAATGGCGATGTCGCCGGGCTTCAGGCAGTCCATTGCCTTCTGGTAGGCATCAAAACCGACAAAGCGACGTTCGGCCGGAACATCGATGCGATCGCTGAGCCCTCCGGAAGCATTCCGATCATAGCTGGCCTCGACGCCTTGTTTCAGATAGCGAAGGCTGCTCTCAATTCGTTCCGCAAACACATCGGCCACAGCGACGAGCTTGACAGGGCCTTGCCGGACGGCCAGTGCATTGGCGGCCGCGCCGGTGCCGCGAGCGCCACAACCGATCAAAGCGACCTGGATGGTGCTATTTTCGGCGGCGTGGACGTAGGGAATCTGGACACCAGCCAGCGCTGTGACGGCGGCAATGCGCCCGGAATTTTTCAAAAACTCGCGGCGTGAAGCGATACTAAGATCACGTTTCATTTTTCACTCCAAGATGGAATATAGCAATAACGGATGGGGGAAGATTGTTGTAGAGATATAAGCCGTGAATATCGAGGGCACAACATGATGAGGTTGTCACCATTGTCGTATTGGGCATATTCTGCTTATTGCACTCGTATGCGTATACATTGATACAAAGCGATGCGGAAACTTACGATTCATGGGCGGTTATTTGTTGTGAACGTTGGAATCGTTATCTCCAGGGGCTTGGATCCGAAAGAGATGGTTGATATCCTCTTCGGAGAATGCCCGGTTGAAGATCATGAGTTCGTCGATGCTTCCGCCGAGAGCTCGGTCTCGGCAATTCCAACTTCCAATCGATGCGGTGCCGATTACGATAGGTATTTTGCAAAGCAATGATTTGGGTTCCGTTTTCAATCGCTGGCCGTCGAGGAAGTGAAACACTTTACCGGATGCAGCATCATGCACCGTGGCCATGTGATGCCATCCGCCCGACTTGCCCGATTCTAAGAGCGCCGGCGGGGATCGCCAGTTCATGCTTTTTTCATGCGTTGCGCCGCTGATGGCCAATTCAATCCGTCCATCGGCCATGAATTGCCAGTGCAAAGAGCCCGGCCGGTCGTAATAAGCATTGCTCAGCAGTATTCCATTCCACTCCTGCGTGTGGTTTTTGACATTCACCCAAGCTGCGAGTGTAAAGGATTGCAGGGGATTGGGCAGATTGATGAGGACGCCGTCGGAAGCGAAGTCGAAGCGAAGTGCATGCTTGCCATTCATGCGCCCAGGGGCCATGCCCATGCTTATCGCGCCGACAAGAGTTCCATCGTATAGGGTATTGCTTTTCGCTCGATTTCGCAGGATTTCGCAATTGTTTTTGTCACGAGTTAGATGGGCGTCTCGTTGAAAATCGTAATACGCCAGAAGATCGTCGCGATCGCGGATTTGCTCGCGAAACGCTTTCCATCGGCTAAATTGTTCGGATGGTTGTTTTGGCGCCTCGCGTAGCTTGGCCGCCATTTGCTCGACGCGGACAAAGTCGGATTTTTTGCAGGCATTGCGATGCAGATGGAAGGATTGTTTTGGATCGTCGGCATTCTGTCTTTCCACCAGAATCGATTCGTTGATGCCGAGAATAACTTCTTGGCCTTGGGTACGGCCAGCGGAAAGTGCTGCCGATACTTTGATCCTGCCGGCAAAGACGAATGACTTCGTAAGGCCATTCTTGCCCACCTCCACCCCGAACTCCGTGCCGAGATCGGTCACCACGACCGTTGGCGTTCGCACGGCGAACATGGAGGCGAGGGATTGGGAGCGTGGGGCGGGAGATTTGGGATTTGGGATTTCGGGATTTCGGGATTTCGGGATTTCGGGATTTCGGGATTTTGGATTTTCTTCACTAGCCACGTTCTGGAACTGCCGGCTGCCCTCACCCCCAGCCCCTCTCCCGCTTGCGGGCGAGGGGAGACTGGTTTCACTAGCCACTAGCCACTGGCCACTAGCCACTTTTCCGCTACTCTCCTCTCTCCCCTCTCCTCTCTTCTCTAATCGCGCGGTCAACTTGCCAACCGAGAGAAATCCTCCGTCGCGGGAATCAACCTCATAGGTAACCGGCCCTTGCAGAACCACGCGAGCCCCAGTGTCATAGGTGATTTCCATCAGGCCGGAAGCCAAAGCATACTTGCGGCCCAAGGGAACGTTCGCGCCATGAACCGTGGCGGTTTGATTGTCCGACCACTTCACGTCCACCATGCCGGTTATCCGGCCAACAAACTCCATATCCGAGGTGAAGGCCTTTCGTTCGGATGGCACAATCCAATCCGTCGGTTGTTGTGAATCGCTTGCCAATGGTTGGTGGTGCGACACATAAACAAAGGAGCCGGCCAGTAGTCCCATGCCTGTAATGACCGTGGCGATCAGCAGGGCAAAGGGGATTTCTTGCGAGAAAAAGCTGGTCGTGCCGTGAATCGTGCGCCCAAAGAGATTGACAAGGGACGAGGGCGGCCCTTGTTGTTCTGATTGTAGATTTTCGGCAAATGGCTCGATGTTCGCGACATTGTCATCGAACGGCAATGCAAGGGACTCCACATCGAGCGACTCGGTCGGCCAGGGATCATCGGCCGCCCAACGCCGCAACTGCTGGGCGTCAAACATCGCATCGACATAGAGTCGGCAGGCTTCATCGTCGGACAAGACAAGCTGTTCGAGTCGTTCGATTTCCTCCGCAGTGGCCTGCCCGGCGAGAGAGTTGTTGGCCAGCATCAGGACTTCTTCGAGTTTCTCTTGGGAGTTGCTCATTACGAGTCCTCCCGCCGATGGGATTCCTGAACACACTGATGCAAGGTGCGGCGGATACGGACCAACTCTTGCCGAACGGAGTCGGCTTTGCGGCCAAGTTCCGTAGCGATTTGGACAATAGTGAACTTTCCGCCATAACAACGGCGCAAGAGCAATTGTTTGGCTTCGCTCAGTTTTCGCAAGCATTCGGCGAACACTTGCTGGCGGTAGCCGATTCGCTCGGCGTCGCGGGCTGTTTCGGCAGCGACCTTTTCCAGAAAGGCATCGCTGAACTTTGCTTTTTGCGAATGCTTGCGGTTTCGGGCGGTCAACACCTGGTAATAGGCGATCGTACAGGCCCAGGCGCCGAAGTCCTTGGCCGCGTCATACTCGTGATACTGTTGCCAGAGTCGGAGTTTCGTCTCTTGGATCACGTCTTCAGCGTCGGCCCAATTCGGCATGAGCGAAATCACGAACCCTTCCAATCGGCGTTCGTGCTTGCTCAGCAGTCGCACAAAGCCTTCGGTCCGATCATTTTGTTCGCCTGCGGAATTGGTCATGGCCTGACAGTCTGAGATGGACCGGCTTTCTTATAGGTAGACGACCTGTACTATTCTCAAAAGAGCGTGATTTTTTTCAACGAAAATTAGCGACCAACGGGAGCGTTTTTTTTCCCAGCAGTAGCTCGAATTGGCTGGCGGCCCTTGCCGCCCCTTGCGGCCTTTCTGCCCAGAGGTATTAGTGTCGGCGCAACAAAACGTGACGGTGAAATATCAAAAAAACCAAAAATTCGGGCTATCAGCTATTGTCCTATGCCCTGGGGGGCCGTGTCGAAGAAAATTCGCTGAAAAAGCTTCCGATTGAGTATGTGTCCCCTCCCTGTTTACCCCCTTTTGCTAGGAAATGCCTGCCATAAACGAGCGGCTCCGTTTCACTATGGAATTGGGCATGATTTTCGTAGGTGCGGGGCATGACAAACCCCTTCTGTCGCGGGGAACATCGGAGGAAATAATTATTTTTTGTAAGATTTCGGCCCTTTCTGTTTTCTTGTCATAGCGGCTGATCGGCGGTTGTGCTTGGGAATTTGCGATTTCCAGCCTGTCCAAGCAAGATGGAAGAGTACGGAAATTACAACTGGGTGTGGGACCTGTGAATACCTCTGACTCGCATAACTGGGATCTGCGAAACCGTGAGTTTGTCCGGCTATTGGCCGAACACGAGCGGCAGTTGACAGGCTATGTCCATGCGATGATTCCGTTCTGGCAGGATGCCGAGGATGTGTTGCAGGAAACCAAGCTTCGCTTGTGGGAGCAGTTCGATGCCTTTGAGCCCGGCACCGACTTCGCGGCCTGGGCGATTACGGTAGCAGGGTTCCTGGTTCGGGCATATCGCACGCATCGTCAGCGCCGGCGGGTATGCTTCAGCGATGATTTGATCGAGAAAATCGCACAGAGCCTCCCCAAGGCCCCGTCGCGCGAAGACGAACGCGTTTTTGCGTTGGTTGAATGTGTCAAAACGCTCAGCAACGCCAGCCGCAAGCTCTTGGATCTGTTCTGCTCGGGGCGGCAGAAGTTGAAAGACATTGCCTTGGAGTTAGGGCAAACTCCTTCGGCCACATATGTGGCCCTGTTCCGCATCCGCAAGCATTTATTCGAGTGCGTTGAGAAACGCATGCACGAGGAGGAAAGCCGATGAGCGATCCTCTCATGCCGATCGAGATTCTCGAACGCATTCACGAGTTTTCCGTGCGCGGCGCGAACGACGAACTGACCGAAGAGCATTGGGCCGAGTTTGAGCAGTTGTTGCGTGAAAACGACGACGCCTGTCGGATGTATGGCCAATATGTGGACGTTTCAGGACTGCTGCCGGCGATTTTGTCTTCACTCTCGGCCGAGACGGCCCCAAGCACGGACGTGGCTTTTCCCGAACCGCTAGAACCAGCCCGGTCCCCTGCCCTGCCCTTGCTGGGCACGTTCTGGCACGGCGCCATCGGCTTTTTCTCGCAGGAAATACCATTTGCATTGCTTGTCGGGACGGTCATCACCAGCCTAGGGCTTTTGGCCGGCTCAATGGTTTATGTAACCCATAGCAGGCAATCGGCAACGAATACGCCACGGCCGATGCCATCGGCTGGATCGGATCGAAAAGTCGCACCCTCGAACATTGAATATGTCGGCCGCGTGACAGGCATGGTCGATGTACAATGGAACGACATCAACACATCAACCGAACAGGGCAACCGCGTCCCCCTGGGGCGCAAGTATGCTTTAGCTTCCGGCCTCATGGAAATCACCTACGACACCGGCGCGCGGGTAATTCTCCAAGGGCCGGTTACCTACGAAGTGGATTCCCGCGACAGCGGATTTCTATCGGTCGGCAAGCTGACCGCGCGATTAGAGAAAAAGCGGTCAGCTCTCAGCGGTCAGCCATCGGCAAAAGTGGCTAGTGAATCAAATCCCGAAATCCCGAAATCCCCAATCCCCAATCCCTCGTCTCCCGCCCCGCGCCCCCAATCCCTCGCCCCCTTGTTCGCCGTGCGAACACCGACGGCCGTCGTGACCGACCTCGGCACCGAATTCGGCGTGGAAGTCGATAAGTCGGGGCGCACGGGAACGCAAGTTTTTATCGGCGCCGTGGAAGTTGCAGCCACTAGCGATCAAAGCAGCGAGACGGTAGAGCACAGAACCATTCGGGCGGGCCAATATGCTTTGGTTGAAATGAATCGGGCAATATCCACCGGCGAACTTGATTTCGAGAAGCTTGGCACACGGTTTACGCGAACGATGCCGAAACCGCGAAACGCGGCCCAATCCTATGCCGATTTGGTGCTCTCGATGAACCCAGCCGTTTACTATCGCATGGACCAATGGCCGGCGACCGAGGGAAAAGGCCGCTATGTGCTGGTCGATTCCGCGTCCGGCGGGCACAACGGCGTTGCTTATATTGACGAATCGTACGGCAAACCGTCGAATCAGGGCAAGTTCGGCAGCGCAATGGATATTCACAACGCGGGGGCCAATGAACATGCATACGTCGCTGATTATCCCAAGACGCAGGACGGACGCCTTTCGGTGTCGGCTTGGGTAAAACCCCTATCGCCTGATCCGTATGCGTCGATTGTCGGCAATCGGCTTGTACATAACACCTCCGGAGTATTCCTCGGCAAGATCATCGGTCAGTTCAGCCTTGGCTTAAACCATCATAATGAACTGCGAGGGGTGGTGGTGCAGGGGCAAGACGGCCAATTTGTGGAAGTCTGCGAACAAGGCAAACGGTTGCCCTCAAGCCAATGGCATCACGTGGCCATGGTGGCGGACGGCGCAATGGTGCATCTCTATCGCAACGGTGCCGAGGTAGCAAAAACGCCGTATCAAGGCATCGTTTCTCGGCCGGCCTACAGACGTTTGGACATTGGTTGCTACCAACTGGAGAGGGAAAAGGATGGCAAAGTATCGCCGGCCGAGCTTACGTGTTTCTGGGACGGCTGGATCGACGAAGTTGCCGTGTTCAATCACGCCTTGAATGCGGAACAAGTCCGCCAATTGTGTAAAGGCCAGGCGACGGCAAAGTAAGGGACAGCATTATGATCACATAATCTTTCACCGTTGTAAGTATCCACCCATGCGGACATTGGGAAACCATGTTTATCGTCAGTACGTTACGGTTCATTTTTGTTTTCACACTTTGTTTTGCGAAAGGATTTTTTGTCATGTCAAGCCGTAGTATTCTTGTATGCGTTTCGGTCCTTCTGTTTACCGCTGGCTTTGGCGCCATAGCCAACGCCGGCCTGTTGAGCTTGTATACGTTCGATGATACAACCAATAATGAGGTGGGCGGCGCGCCGAACGGTACGCTGGCCGGCGATAGTTCTTATGTCAACGGCAAGGTTGGCAAGGCTATTTCTCTGGATGGGACCGGCGACTATGTCTCTCTGGGCACCAGCGGCATTCCCAACGGCAGTTACGAAAAAAGCGGAAGCCTGGCATTCTGGATTAACACGTCCACGCCGAATGCCTCAGGCATTTTGACCGCTTTGAACAATAATGCGGCGAATTGCTTCATGGTAGCATTGGCTGACGGTGGAGCCGGTGCCATCGCTCTGCAGGTACGCTCGGATTCAGGACACGTATTTCGCGCCGACGCTGCTGCGGGAACGATCGGCAGCGGCTGGCATCAGGTGGCTATCGCCTGGGATGCTGTCGGCACCGGTGCAAGTGCATCGATCTACGTGGATGGCGTATCCAAAACAAGAACGATTTAGTACAACGCGATCACTGCCGACGATACATTTTCGAGTTGGGGCAATCCGATGCGAATCGGCTCGAAGGGCCGGGCTCTCGCAGAGTATTGTCTGAACGGCTTATTGGACGATATGGGCGTTTGGAGCAATCAACTTACCGCCGTTGAGGTGTCGTCGCTTTACAATTTGGCCACCGACTCGGTTCTGAAGTACAACGCCCAAAACGCCCAGACCTTGTTTGACATCTACGCTGGCGGTCAGGGCTCCTCGGGCCAAACCAGCGATGGCAAGACATGGCAATACGTTTCCGGACTTGCCGAAGGTACGGCCGGGGCCGTGGTCAACAACAATACGTTATATTTGACTGCTACGGCCGGCGTGCAAAGTATTCCAGAACCATCGACGATTACTATGTTGACCGCCGTCCTATGCAGCCTTCTCTGCTACGCTTGGCGGAAGAGGAAATGAATTTGTAATATATGATTCCTAATTTCTGATTGGAAACCAAAGCAATGTGCGCGATAGCAGAACAAAATGCTTCGCGCCCTTGCGCCTTTGCGTGAAACAGAAAGACTTTTCACACAAAGACGCCAAGGCGCAAAGTTACGGTGTTCATTGCCATTTCCGGTGAAATTATGCATTGTAAAAATCATCAATTAGAAATTTATAATTATAAATCCAAAGCGTTTACGTTGGTTGAGCTTTTGGTCGTGATTACGATCATTGGCATTTTGATCTCGCTTCTGTTGCCGGCCGTGCAAGCGGCCCGCGAGGCGGCGCGACGTGCGCAGTGTGCCAATAATATGAAGCAGATGGGCTTGGCTCTGCATCAGTACGCCACCGCGTGGGACGAGACTTTCCCTAGCGGCGTAGCTGGCGTCTGCCGCCACGGCTTGTTCAGCCTTATGCTCCCCTTTATCGAGCAGCAGGCAGTCTATTCGACGTTCAAAATGGGAAGTAGTGAGAACACGTATTCGGAAACGCAGCGTTATACCTTGATATCGTCCTATGTATGCCCCAGCTACACCGGTACTGTTGTCGGCAAGATTGCCTATGTTGATGGTGCTTTAACGACGTACCAAGGCGTTGGCGGAACGGTCCGAACGGGGTTGTCGAGTACATTGGCGGATTCCAGCTTCGGCGATCAGCCTCAAAACGGAATCTTTCTTTGGGGAAAGGCCCGACGAATTCCCAGTGTCAGCGACGGACTGAGCAACACCCTGGCCATGGGCGAATTCGTTCATGCCGACCGTGATTCGGCGAGTCCGTTCGCCGCGCCCGTCAGAAATGTGCGTCCGTGGATCAACGCTTCGGGCGGGCAGTACAATAGCTATTCCTTCAAGGTCGTGCAGTATCCGGTCAATTCCACGCTCGACCGCTATTCCGACAACACTCCATTCAACCATTTGCCGCTGGGCAGCGAACACCCAGACGGAAGTAGCTTTCTGGTCGCCGATGGCAGCGTGGTTTTTCTTAGCGACTCCCTCAATTTGGATATCTATCGCAGCTTGGCGTCGTGCAACGGAGGGGAATATGTCCAATTGCCCTAGATTCGCCATCGCTCGGTGGATATGCATCGTTGTTGTTTCTCTGCTTCTCGTATCGACCAGCGGATGCGGGAAGAAGCAACAGCCAGTGGTTCCTGTCAGCGGCACAGTGCTCTATAACGGCAAGCCGCTGGACTCTGGTTCGGTAGTTTTTCAACCGAAGGATGGTCCACCGGCGCACAGCAAGATCCAGCAGGACGGGACGTTCCGTCTCTCGACACACCGTGATGGTGATGGAGCTGTTTTGGGGGAACACGCCGTACAAATCACTTGCTATGAACCACCACCGACGGGACAAATCGAGACTCCCTTGGGCAAATCACGAATCCCGCGAAAATATACATCGTATGAAACCAGCGGGCTGAAGGCCAACGTTAAACCAGCCAATGAACCACTTGTGTTTGAGTTGCGAGATTAGCCGCGCCTGCCGCCGATGGAGTGCACCATGCGCTATCCGATCTGTTTGTCGTTTCTCATGTTTTCCATCTTGGCCGGTTCGCTTCCGGCGGACGATTCGGCCAAGCTAAGCGGATTTTTTGCGAAAGCCGCTGAAACCAGAGGCGGCATCGTTACCATTCCACCGGGCGACTATGCGGTCGACGGCTCCAAACCGCTGCCGCTTGCTTCGGGAATGACGGTTTTTGCCTACGGTGCTCGCTTTCACCTTCCGTCCAAGCTTGGCGACCAGGCGCGAGTCGTTTTGTTCACGGGCGAGAACATCAGGGATTTCCGCTGGTTTGGCGGGCATTTCGCGGGACACGTGTTCGATCCTGCGAAACCCGACAGTGCCTGGGAACCGAACGTAAACACACGGGTGATCCTGATCACGACAACACCCGGGGGACGGACGGAGAACCTTACCTTCCGCGATGTTTCCTCGGATGGTGTGGCCGGCGCCGTCGTCACGGTGCTTGGCGCGGAGAAAATAAACAGCGATCGGGCCATCGAAACCTACGCGACCAACATCTCGCTTGAGAATTGCACGCTGCTGCGCAGCGGCAAGTTCATGTGGGACTATGGTTATCTTTGGCAGATCACCGTTTGGCCCGAGGATTACACTCCCGCAGAGCGCGCCATGGCGGCCAAGTATTTCCGACAGGACCTCGTGCGAGGCCCACTTCGCTTCGAGGCGGGGCAAGATCGCATTCTTATCGACGGAAAACTGCCGACTCCACCAAATGCAAAAACGGTTCAGAAGGGCGATTCTGTTTGTTTCTTCGGCGATGTGTTGCCGTCCAACATCATCCGAGGGCGTCAATACTTCATCGTGGAGAGTGCGGCGAAATTCCTCCGCATTTCGGAAAAGCCCGGGGGAGATCCGATTTGCTTTGCTGGTTCAAGCGGGCACAATGTCAAGCTGATCCGCGATCTTGGGAGCGCGTGGCCCGCCCTCTACGCTCCAATGGGATGCGGACCGGGGAAAGGCGCATTTGATCTTGTGGGATGCCGACAAGTCACCGTGCGGGGGTGCCGGCTGAGTGCGCTCGGCGACACCATGCACATCCAAAAGAGCCGTGATGTGATATTCGATGGCAATCATATCGCCGGATCTCGCATGGGGGCGTTTTTTCTAGCAGAATTTTGCAAGAATGCAACGATTACCGGAAACACCGTCGATGGCACGAACGGCTCGCGTGTCATGAGCGTCGAAAAATCGTGTGAGGACGTAACGATCGTTGGCAATACATTTCGAAATGGTGGCCGAGGCTCGTGGATCAATCAGCCGCGCAACTTGATTTTGGCCGACAATGTGTTCGTCAATAACACGACAAAGTGCGAGCGCGATCCGCAACGTGGACGTCGCAGCTTCGGGACCGGCGACTACGAGCGTTATTCCGAGTTGTATTTTACGACGCATGAGTCCGGAGGTCGGTATGGAAATGTCGTTATTCGAGGCAACATTTTCGTCAGCGGCCCGTTTGCCGAACATGCCATCTCCTTCATGCCGGGAGGCGACACGATTCTTATTGCAGACAACATATTCCGCGGAAGCGTAGGCGACATTGATCCCACGGTTGGCTGCAATGCGGTAACGATTAGGAACAACATTGTCGAATCGCTGATTTCCTCGCAAACTTTTTACTCGGAAGCGCTGAGGCGAGACGTAGCTTTTACCGCGTATGTTCCCGAAGGTGCAACGCCGCCGGACGGATGGCCGTTGGTCCTGCTGCTGCACGGCGCGGGACGTAATCATCGCACCGTGGTCGACGATTCGGCATGTCGCATGGCGTTGCAGCGATGTAAAATGGTCATAGTCATGGTCAACGGCCGCGACGGGTGGTATTTGGATAGCCCCGTGGATCCAAAATCCCGGCACCAAACGATGTTGCGTGAATTGCTGGATGAAGGTCGTCGCCGGTTCCCTGTTTCCCCGAAGCCCGAACACACAGGCATCTGCGGTTGGAGCATGGGCGGCTACGGCGCTGTGCGTTTTGCCGAAGTGTTCTCTGAAGATGTCGGTGCCGTGGCCGTGACCATCGCGCTGGTAGACTTCCCAAACGCGAATCTTCCAGCCAATCAGAATTTTGGCGTCTCACCGCTGTTTGGCAAGGATGATAAGTCATGGCCGACTTTTAATTGTATGACACATGTTGATAAGCTACGTGGTAAGTCTTTGTTGGCAATCACGGCCAAGGACGCATTTGACCTGCAAATGAACAGGAATTTTCACGCGAGGCTAACGCAGGCGGGCATTGCGCACGACTACCGCGAGATAAACGGCGGGCACGATTTTTTGGCCGTCAGGGCCACTTTACCTATATTGCTAGGCTATCTCGAAGAACATCTGGCTCCGAAAAGGAAATAGTCGCTCATGGCAAACACAAGACGCAATTTTCTCCTCACCGCTGCCGGCGGTCTTGGAATGTTTTCACTCGATTGCGGATCACCGTTCGCCCATGCAGGCGTTAATGATTCGGGCGAGAATATCGTTGTGCCCGAACGTAGGGTGCCCGTACTGGCAGAGGCAGATGTAGTTGTATGCGGTGGAGGGACGGCGGGCATTTCTGCCGCATACTGCGCGGCGCGACACGGTGCGAAAGTCATCTTGTTGGAACGCTGGCCAAGTCTTGGAGGCATGGCCACGAATGCTCTGGTCAATGTTTGGCACACAAGCGATCGTAAAAAGCAAGTCATTTTCGGTTTCGTTCAAGAGGCTGTCGACCGTGGCAGCAAATTCGTTCATCGATCGCCAAACTATCCGAATGCCTATGAAACGCATTTCTTCGATTCCGAGGGGATGAAGACCGTCTTTTGGAAGATGTTGAAGGATGCCGGCGTGCGCGTCCTATGCAACCTATCCGCTGTTGAATCCGTCGTAACAAACGGCCGCATCGCCGGTGTACTCGTTGATACGAAATCCGGCCGAAGGTTTGTTCGTAGCAAGATCGTTATCGACGCCACGGGCGATGGCGATGTGGCGGCCAATGCAGGCCTGCCGTTTGATTATGGCCGCCCCGGCGACGGATTGGTGCAAGGCATGACGATGATGTTCGAGATGCGCTACGTTGATCCCGCGGCGGCGCGCACTGCGCCGCGCGATTCGGCACAGCGCCTTATGAAAATGATGCAGGCACTTCGCGATCAAGGAAAGTTTCCGCAGTTCAACGAAGCACACATGCGGTATCACATGGAGAACCCGCATAACGGCGGCTACAATTTGTGTCCGGCGGCGGGAAATGTCTTGAATGAAGAGGAGCTTACCCAGCTTTCGGCAGAAGCCCGCGAACATGTCTATCAATACGTGGAGTTTTGGCGGGGCAATGCACCGGGGTTTGCCAAAGCGGAGGTAGCGCAGATGGGGTTCGGAATTGGAATCCGCGAATCACGACGTATTCGTGGGCTGAAGACCCTCGATGCGCAAATGGTTCTCAAGGCCACAAAACAACCGGATGCCATTGGCCACGGTTTCTGGATGATCGACATCCATGATCCCAAGGGTACTGGCCACACTACGCATAGCGATGCGAAGACCGACATTTGGGTGCCTACTGGCGAAAGCTATCATATACCACTTGGTATATGTCTGAATGCAACCATTCCTAACCTCGCCGTCGTCGGACGTTGCGCCTCGACCACACATGAAGGGCTTGCTTCTGTCCGATTACAATCGCACTGCATGGTAATGGGCCAAGGTATCGGCACGTGCGCGGCTCTCGCGCTCAGTGCCAATGTGGATATGTCGCAGGTCGACATCGGTAAACTACAAGGCGAGCTGCGTAGAGACAACGTATATTTAGAAAATGTTCCGACGTAAGACGCATCACTAGTGTCCGAACGTTTTTATAAAACTCACGTGTAAGCGTTTGCTAATC
>CAYWGR010000048.1:0-32242 GCA_964458015.1 uncultured Planctomycetaceae bacterium | reverse complement strand
ACACAGTCGCCCTAACCAGTTGGTATTATTCGAGTAACGTTCGGACACTAGTAACAAGTCCTAATACGCCAACGAGATCCTTCGCTTCGCTCAGGATGACGGTTCCTCCGTGGCTAAGGACTTTGCAGTTCTTCTGATAGGAGGCCCGGACAGGGGTGTTTTCATACAAAAAAAGTTGACTTTGCCGCGATTTTTTGGTGTAATTCAAGGTATGAGCAATCTTTTTCTCCACAATGAACGTCGGCAACTGTTAATCGTTTTGGCTTTCCTGGGGCAAATTGCGGTCGCTGCATCGAATGCTTCGGCCGTCGTGCTGTATTCAACCGCCACGCGGAATACCACGGCCCCATCCGTCGAAAACGGATTGGCCGGTTGGAATCTTCAAGCCACGTTCGGCAGTTTCCTTGTCACGCCGATCGATTCGACCCACTTCATCGCGGCCAAGCATATCTCTTCAAGTTCGACCGTTACTTATCAGGGAACAACTTACAACGTCGATACGGCTAATCGAAAAACCGACTCGGCAAGCGATCTTTGCATCTACAGAATAACATCGGGCACCTTTTCCAACTATGCCACGCTCTACAATGCCGCCGTCGATGGCTCGGAGATCGGGAAGACATTGACCGTTTTCGGCCAAGGACTACAACGCGGCAGTGAGGTGACCGTCAACGGCGAATTAAGAGGTTGGAAATGGGGGACTTCAGGCAGCGCGAAAAGCTGGGGGCAAAACGTCGTCACGGGCTTTGCTAATTATAGCACCACTTCCGCCGATTCCTTGCTCTATTTCGACTTCGACAAAAACGGTATTGCGAACGAGGCGGGGCTTTCGGAGGGCGATTCGTCCGGTGCCGTATTCATCAACTGCAACGGCACCTGGAAGTTGGCCGGGATTAACTATGCCGTTGATGGTCCTTGGAAGTATTCTAGCACCGACACCACCTCCTTCAATGCCGACATCTTTAATGCACAAGGCCTTTATTACGAGAAAAGTTCGGGCAATTGGGTGCAATATCCCTTTGCCGACCCTGGCGCCGCTTATGCATCGCGCATCTCGGATCGTCTGGAGTGGATCCAAGCAACGATACCCGAACCGGGTTCGGTTATTTTGCTGGTGACAGGCATTGTTGCCGCATGGCTCATTTGGCGTCGGCGTTCCGCCGCATCGCGGCGCTAGTGCTGGTTTTCGATTTCGCACGGCAAGCGTCGGCTCATCAACACGGCGGGCAAGCCCGCCCGCTTCACGGTTTCATGGAATATGACGGCAATAGAAAATGATGGCGATTAAAAAAGCCGCTACCGGATGATCCGGCAGCGGCTTTTGTGTTATCAAGTGAACGTGGCTTCCACATTCTGCAAGGAAGCGTTCAGGCCTCTATCTTCGCGGCTTGAAGACGCAGGCGCTTAACGGCGGATAGGTGATCTGAATCGACGCCGGGCGGCCGTGGCAAGGAAGCGGTTCGGCCATCAGCCCCGATCCGTTGCCCATGTTGCTGCCGGCATAGAACGACGAGTCGCTGTTGTAAACCTCGTCGTACCAGCACAAATCCGGCACGCCCAACCGATAGCCGACGCGCGGCACCGGCGTGAAGTTGCAGGCGACCACCACGTAATCGTTGGGATCTTTCGCCCGTCGCACGTAGCTAAGCGTGCTATCGTCGTGATTGTGACAATCGATCCACTCGAACCCGCGATAATCGAAATCGACCTGATGCAGCGCCGGTTCGCGGCGGTACAGATGATTCAGATCGGCGACGCACTTCAACAATCCCTTGTGGGTATCCCATTGCGTGAGATCCCATTGCAGGCTGGTGTCGAAGTTCCACTCGTTCCATTGGCCGAAGTCGCCGCCCATGAAAAGCAGTTTTTTGCCGGGATGCGTCCACATATAACTGTAGAGCAATCGCAGGTTGGCGAATTTCTGCCAAAGGTCGCCGGGCATTTGATCGAGCAACGAGCCTTTGCAATGCACCACTTCGTCGTGCGACATGGGCAGTACGAAATTTTCGTGGAACGCATAGATCAAGCTGAACGTCAGTTCGTCGTGATGATACCGCCGATGAATCGGATCGTGATGCATGTACTTGCGTGTATCGTTCATCCAGCCCATGTTCCACTTTAAGCTGAACCCAAGGCCGCCGAGATACGTCGGTTTCGATACACCGCCCCAAGCGGTGGATTCCTCGGCGATCGTCAAAACGCCTGGATGCTGGGCATGGGCCTGCTCGTTCATTTCTTTCAGGAACGCGATGGCCTCGATATTTTCGCGTCCGCCGTATTGGTTGGGCAACCAATCGCCTTCTTGGCGGCTATAGTCGAGATAGAGCATCGAAGCGACGGCGTCGACGCGGATCCCGTCGATATGGTATTTGTCCATCCAGAACAGGGCGTTTGAGGTGAGGAAATTACGCACCTCGTGACGGCCGTAGTTAAATATGTGGGTGCCCCAGTCGCGATGTTCGCCGCGTCGAGGATCGGCATGTTCGTAAAGAGCGGTGCCGTCGAACTGGCGCAGGCCGTGGCCGTCGCGAGGGAAGTGGGCCGGTACCCAGTCGAGGATGATGCCGATGTCATTTTGATGCAGAACATCGACGAAATACATGAAATCCTGCGGCGTGCCGTAGCGGCTAGTGGCTGCGTAATAGCCGACGATCTGATAGCCCCAACTGGCCGACAAGGGATGCTCGCTGATCGGCATCAGCTCGATGTGCGTATAGCCCATCTCCTTGCAGTAGTCGGTCAACTGGTGGGCCAAATCGCGATAGCTCAGCCAGCCGGTGGGGTTATCGCCGGGGCGTTTCCAACTGCCCAGGTGAACTTCGTAGAAGGAAAGCGGCTGTTCGAGCCAATTGGTTTTCTGGCGATGCCCCATCCACGCGGCGTCGTGCCATGTGTAGCGGTTCAGGTCGGAGACCTTCGAGGCCGTTCGCGGCGGCAATTCGGCGGCAAATCCGAACGGATCGGATTTTTCGAAAACGTTATCGTCATGACGGATCTGATATTTATAGAGCGTTCCTTCGCCTAATCCGGGCACGAATAGTTCCCAAAATCCGCTGGGAACGTGTTTCTGCATAGGATGCCGGCGTCCATCCCATCCGTTGAAATCGCCGACCACGCTGACGCTCGTGGCGTTGGGAGCCCAGACGGCGAAATTCACGCCGTCGACGCCGTCGATTTTGCGCAACTGCGCACCGAGCCGGTTGTAGCATTGCCAATGCCGGCCTTCGTTGAGCAAATGCAGATCGTACTCGGTCAACAGGTGTGGGAATGAGTAGGGGTCATGCATAGTCATGGTTTTTTTGCTGCCTTCTTCCGCCACCCGAAGCATGTAGCGCGACGACCCTTTTCCGTTGCCGTTGGGCAAGGGACAAATCGCCTCGAACAAGCCGGCTGGATGAATCCGCCGCATGGGCAACGATCGATTGTGGTGTGTGGGATCGACAACCCAAGCTTGCTCGGAGGTGGGCAAATACGCCCGAACCGCCAAGGCTCGCCGCCCCGCTTCATCCACTTCGTGGGGGCCAAGCAGTCCAAAAGGATTTTCGTGTCTTCCCGCAATCAACTGTCCAATCGTTTCCAAGGATGCCGTCGTTCGCACGCGAACCTCCATGTCAGTGAATCAGGGTTCAAGGTTCCAGGGTTCAGAGGTCAAGGGTTATGGATCCAGGGCAGAAATTCCGGGGGGCGTGGGGATCAGGAGATCATCCTTTTAAGCCGTATGCGGCTTCGCATGTTCCCAATCACGTACTTCCCTATCAGTTCTGCCCTATTGTTCTTTCCCTAACCGCTTCTACACGCCAACACTTTCTGCCAAATGCGCGATGCTGCGACCACCCAGGTGCTGCACCACAGGGCCAACAACGGCGTCGTATATTTTAACCAATCCCGCTTGGCGATGTAATCCACCCATTTTTCACCGTTTTTGACCAGATTCCAGTGGGGACCTGCCAAGGAACCGTGCGGCGCGTCCATTCGACGTTGCTCGCAATCGACCCGGTGAAATTGAAGGATTCTGTCCATGCGCTGCCAGAGATCGGCGTCGCGTACCGGCGCCATCTGCCCAAAATACTCCCAACGCCAGTCCGCTTCGCGCCATTCCGCCATTCCGAACAGGATACCCTGTTCGACATAACGGCTTGCGCCAACCAGCGTTACTTGCGACGGCTGGTCCAGTGCCTCTAAAGCGCGGACTACCGTCAACAGTTCTAACCGCTCACCCCAAACGTCGGGTTCGACGTCGGCAACCTCGATCACGGCTGTGCCGTCGATCGGGTGCAAGACGAACCGCCAGTGTCCAAACCCTTGGGTTCGGCCTGCTACCGTTGTCAGCAGGTAATGGGGCGTTGCATCATTCATCGGAGCTTTTTCGGTCAACACTATGGGGAAATTGGGCAAGGCTGCGCAATCAAAAAAACTGGTATGACGCTAAGCACCTTCACTAACGTGGGGGTGTTGCGTGTTTTATGGTGTGATCTTTTCTGTAGCCGCCATAGTAACCGCAGACGGCCATGTTTCACTTATCTGAATGCGCGACGCAGTTTCTCTAGTTTATCACATGTTGGATATTGTTAAGAATAAAACTTTGGAGCATTGAGAGGAGGATGATGTGCCGATCACCAACACACAACTTATGTATGACTTGAATCCAACAACAAGCAACGAGATGCCACATTGGTCCTCGCGGATGGTACTGCTATAATACCTAGGGAAGCAGAGACCCTCTGTGGAGGAGTATTTCATGACCTCGAAAGAAGCCATCGTCCAAGCTGTTGAGGATTTGCCGGAAGAATGTCTCAGTGACTTGGCCCATTATGTTGAGACGTTGCGACGGAGAGCAGCCATGCAGGCTGTGCCGACGGCATCGGCTAGTGAGGGGGTGCTTGCCAAGGATTGGCTCCAGCCTGAGGAGGATGAGGCGTGGAGCGATTTGTAAAAGGCGATGTCGTTGTCATTCCCTTTCCATTCTCCGATATGAGCCAAACCAAACGGCGACCGGCGTTGGTTGTCGCCAAGGCCGGCGGCAATGAATTGCTCTTATGTCAAATCACAAGCCAGGCCATTCGCGATCGATATGCCGTGCCCTTAAACGCGGCTGATTTCCGGTCGGGTTCTCTGAACAAACAAAGCAATGTGCGGCCCAATCGGGTATTCACTGCTGATGCGAGGATTGTTCTGTATTCCGCCGGATGTCTTCACGATTCAAAAACTGATGCCGTCATTGAAAATCTCGTGACATTGCTGCGCGAAAAATAAAATATCTCCCGTGCTTCGCAGACACACTCCCCGCAACGTGAGAACATCGGCTTGCTTGCCTCGCGCCACGCTATTTCCAAATTATGCAATTGATTGGCCTTGGGCGTTTTGGCACGGCCATTGCATGTTGTTGCAGTAAAGAATTTTTCAGCCGACCAGGGGCACTTATTACCACTTGAGTTGCGAAATGAAGCGGAAAGTAAAAGTTTCTCGGAATAAACATCCTTTTTCACACTTGCAAAACTGTTACAAGGCATTGGACGACCGCTGCAATTTTTGCAGGGGCGTTTTATGAGGGCGTAAAATCCTAATGGGGAGGAAAAAGCCATGAGAAGCAAAGTAGTTGCCTTCGTTGTTGCCGCACTCGCGGCGACGGTTCTGTCGCAGGCGGCCTATGCCCAAAAGGGCGTGGGCGATGATGTCGGCGTTGCTCGGCAAGCCGTTAAGCCGGAGCTCGTAACGCTCTCGGGCACTGTTTTGTCGGTGGAAACAAAAGTTTGCGAGAAGACCACAGGCCGCGGGCTGCTTGGCACCCATGTTTCCATCAAAACGGAAAAAGGCAATACGCTGATCGTTGACCTTGGTTGGGCCGATGCCGAGGCCGTCAAGAGCGTTGCCGAAAAGTTGACGGTCGGCAAGGCAGTCAGCGTGGTTGCATTCCAAACCGAGAAAATGCCCAAGGATCGCTACGTGGCGAAGTCGCTAACGATCGACGGTAAAACGACCGATCTGCGTGACGAATATCTACGACCCGTTTGGGCAGGGGCCGGCGGCCAGATGCAACAACCGCTAGGCCGCGGCCTAGGGCGTGGCTGGGGCCGTGGGTGGCGGCGCAATTGATAAGGCAATTGCAAAGCACTATCGGAATTTATCGTGCTTTGCGGGCTTTGCTGTGAAGAAAGCCCACTCAGTACGGCCTGCTACTTCCGCAGCAGGCCGAAGCCGGTACAGTTACTATTGTCCTCGAAGCCGACAATGCCGATGACCGGTCTGCCGTCGCCGCCCAGTGAAGTCTCTGGACCGCCGCCGCGACCGCCGACCCATTCACTCTCGTAGTGGTCGTCTTTGGACAAACCATCAGATGTTACTTTCATGTACGTAATCGAAAAGCCGTCGACCAAGGCCATTGACTTGACCGTAAGACCGCCGACGGCGTAGCCTTTCTTTGCCTTAACGACAACCAAGCGAGCAGTGTCGTGTCCATGCTGCTGGCCGAGGGCCTCTTTATTGTCTGCACTTCGGAAGATGGGACGAATCGCGTGGACAACATCGTTTGGCCCCCATTTTCCCAATCCAACCTCGAAGCCAATTAATAACGTCGTGCCACCACCGGCGTCCGTGAATCGCTTATTTCTCATCCCGCCAAGAATCTGCGTTTGTGCACCGGATGTTTTGGTTTCATTCACGATATTGGCGAAATCCTCGGAAAAGCCTGGAGACAGATCCTCAGGAAGATCGGGCGGGTCTTTTGCTTGCTTTTTGGCGGAGTCCTTATTAGCCAAGTCTTTTGAAGACTTGTTGCTGGAATCTTTTCCCGAATCCTTTTTTGTTTGTTTAGCAACTCTAGATGCCGCATCAACCGGCATTGCTTTCTTGGTTGGCAAAGAGGTTATCTCCGACGAGTTCTTCGTGAAGTGCTTCGCCCCGTCGGTCGTCACAAAAATGCACTGGCTAAGCAGATTCACGGAAGGGAAGTTCTTTCGCAAAACGATTTTTCCGCTGGCCACTTGATTTTCAATCTTTAGCGACAACTTGCGGCAGTTGGGCCAATCAACCAAATGAGCAGTCGGCTCGGGCGTCTCGCCGGCTTGCTCAGCCGTCATATAACAGAATTTAACGCCATTGATCTTGTGGAGCGGATCGATCAAACCAACTTCGATTTGAAGAGTCGTGCAATTATTTTCATCGAGTGAGGCAGTAATATGGGGTTTGCCCAAACGTCCTTCCAAGAGAAGTGAAAGGTGTCTCGCTGGGATTGCCAGCCCAATGCCGCTGCTGTTCGAAATCGTGGCGACGGCCACACCGACCAACCGGCCTTGACTGTCCACAATTGGGCCGCCGCTGTTGCCGGGATTGAGCGCTCCATCGATCTGAATGACGGTCAACTGTCCTTCCTCATCCAAACGAAGACTTGAGATAGCGCCCTTTCCAATCGTGATCGCTGGATTTCCTTTGTTTGTCGCCAAAATCTTTCCGAAGGGAAAGCCAAATGTGTAAACTGGCATTGTCTCGACCAATTTTGCGTCGGCGTTGAACTGGATTGGCTTGGGGATCTTCTTAACGCCGGAAATCTTGAGGATCGCCAAGTCCAATTCCGGATCGGCTGCCAGCACTTCTGCGCGAACAGATTCTTCTTGCGAAGTGCCGCTGCAAAGAACAACCGTTGCTTTGGCATTGTTGCAGGTTCGCATGATAATCTTGGGCGTCATTCCAAATCGGTAGGAGGGCGGGCCAAAGGGGCCATGTCCGAACGGTCCCCGGCCTGGCCCGCTCATGACAACCTCGATGATCTTTGGCTGAATGACGTGATGATTGGTGACGACCAATGCGCTCTTGCCGTCGGCCTTCATCACGAAGCCAGAACCGCTGCCCGACTGGTCGTCGGCTTCAACTTTAACATAGACCGTTGCATCCTTGATTTTTTTAAGCGTATCCAGCGGAATCCCGTCATTGGCCGCCGCCGATATGGATACCAGTGAAAGGAATGCAAGAACACAGAGAGGGATCCTGCGCACGGCTGCTGCTCCCGAAAGAAAACGACAAGAAAATTCATCCCCAATTCTGACGCAATTAAAGCATACGTCAACAGAGGTGAATTTTACCAAGAACGAGGGGGTTTTTCAACGAGTGGTATAGCAAACCACCAAAGCGGGGAGCACCATTCGCTACCCCAATGCTTTCAATTCTCGCGAGCATTGGTATGTAACTCATTCCAGCTACAACAGCGCCGTGCTGAAATAGCGTTCGGCGCGGTCGGGCAGGACGGTGGCGATGGTGCCGGGGATGCGTTTGGAAAGCTGACGTGCGGCCCAGACGTTTGCACCGGATGAAATGCCGACCAACAGGCCGAAGTCGCGGCCCAATTGGCGCGTCGTTTCGATGGCATCCTCGTCGGTCACTTCGACTACTTCATCGACCAACGAGATATCGAGCACGGCCGGGATGAATCCGTCGCCGATGCCTTGGATCTGATGCAAGCCGGGCTCGTGGCCCAACAGGGCCGAGACGTTTTTCGGTTCGACGGCGACGATATGCGCGTTCGGATTGTGTTCTTTCAAGAATTTGCCGACTCCTTGAAGCGTGCCGCCGCTGCCGACGCCGGCAACGAAGCAGGCCACATCGCCGCTGGTTTGCCGCCACAACTCGCGGGCGGTGCCTTCGTAATGGCAGCGGGGATTGTCGGGATTCTCGAATTGTTGCGGCACGAAAACGCGCGGATCCTCAGCGGCTAATTCCTGAACGCGCCGTACCGCGCCGCCGATGCTTTCTTCGTCAGGCGTCAGAATCAAGTCGGCCCCCAACGCCCTGATGATTTTCTTCCGCTCTTCGCTCATCCCTTGCGGCATGACGATCCGCACCTTGTAGCCCTTCAGACGGCCGATCAAAGCAACGCCGATGCCGGTGTTGCCGCTCGTCGGCTCGACGATGATCGAATCAGGCCGGAGGCGGCCGTCGCGTTCGGCTCCTTCGAGCATGGCGAGGGCGACGCGATCCTTGATGCTTCCGCCCGGATTAAGAAATTCCGCCTTGGCGCAAACATTTTCGCCTTTCAGACGTATTAATGGCGTGTTGCCGATCAGGTCCAGGATGTTGTCGGTAAGCATGGCGAAGTTCTGAAAAACAGGAAGTTCGGGGACTTCGGGTAATACCTCGATTTTAACATCCGATTCCGCGCCGCGAAAGGGCAAGAAATTGCAAGAAAAGACGCATTTATGGGGTTCCATCTCCGCCTAAGAGCCATTCGGCCGGGCCGACTGGTTCGGCCTCGATCGCCATGTTGCCGGTTCAAGATGGATTATTGGCAATTTCGACATGAACAGACCTTTTCAGGTTGACAAAAAACAACATAAGAAGTGAAATAGCCACGCAAAAAACAGTGTTTTCCAGAATTTCGCGTCCTCGTTTGACAGTCCATGCTTTTTGACACACCTTTCTATATCCAGAATAGAAAAAACTTGTCGGTTTGCGTCTTTTCGTTGCGTCTTTTCGTTGAGTCTTGTCATTGAGCATTGATTTGTCGTCGAACGGCGACGCGCTACTTGATTACACAACAAGGTTTACACCATGCGCGGTTCCAAGCACACGGCCGGCTCGTCCGGCTTTGGCGGTAGATTGTCGTGGGAATTCACGAAAGTATTCGATCGCTGTGATTGGCGATCTGGTGAATCGGCGAAGGGGCGTTCGCTGGTTCGTCACCGGCCGCTGCACATCGAACCGCTCGAAGCTCGTCATCTGCTGTCGGCCGTCAACTGGTTCGAGGTCGTTTCGAACGACGAAACCGAGCACGCCGGCGCGGCTACATGGACGGCGGACAACACGATCCTATCGAATACCTCGGATTCCGGCGTAACAGAAACATCGAACGTCTACGACTGGATCGTTCGGTTCGACACAAGCAGCCTCTCGGGCATCTCCTCCGTTGCCGATACGCTGACGCTGGTCACGGGGCATGGCATTGAATTCGATGTTCTCGAAGGCCTCGGACTGACCGGCATGGTGCTGGTCCGAAGTTCCGGCGCATCGTTGCAACAAGTGCAAGGCTGTTTTGAGAGCATTACGGCGATTGCGTCTTACGAGCAAGATGCTTATCACGAAGCCAATACGGGAACCACTACTGGAACAACCAGTACGTATGCCCTGGATATGATCGACTCGAGCGCCGCATCGTCGATTACCGCCGGCAGTTCCAGCGTGGTCGTGGCGGTCATCGACACCGGCGTCGACTACAACAATGTGGTATTGGACGATTATATCTGGACCAATCCGGGTGAAATCGCCGGCAACAACATCGACGACGACGGAAACGGCTTCGTGGATGACGTACACGGCTACGATTTCTCGAACCGCGACAGCAGTCCCATGGACGACAACGGGCACGGCACGCACGTGTCGGGCATTATCACGAGTGTGGCCAATTGCTCGATCATGGCGTTGAAGTTCCTCAACAGCAACGGATCGGGGTATCTTTCCGACGCCATCCAGGCCGTGAATTACGCCACGATGATGCGCACGAAATACGGCGTCAATGTGCGCGTGGACAACAACAGTTGGGGCGGCAGCAGTTTCAGCTCGGCGTTGAAAGCTTCGGTCGATGCCGCTAACAACGCCGGAATTATGTTCGTCGTCGCCGCGGGCAATGAAGGCTCGAACAACGACAAAGCCGTCACCTATCCGGCTAATTACACCTCGGAGAACGTCATCTCGGTGGCGGCCTGCACTCAGACCGGAACATTGGCCGGTTTCAGTAACTACGGGGCCACGGCCGTGGATCTCGCCGCGCCCGGCGTATCGATCTTGAGCACGGCGTTGGAAAATACCTATCAGTACATGTCCGGCACCAGCATGGCCGCACCTTATGTGTCGGGCGTGGCCGCGTTGGCTTGGTCGGTCTACACCGATGCCACCGTGGCGCAAGTCAAAAGCGCGATTATCTCCGGGGTCGAATCTTCTTCGTCGTTGAATGGCAAAGTTCTTTCCGGCGGCATCTTGAATGCCTTCAATACGCTAAAGATACTTGCCGGCACGGCAGTTTCGAAACCGGTTATCTCCGAGCTAACGCCTTCGACTGGTTCCGTCATGGCCGGGACATCGATCACCTTGACCGCCGCAGGAATTTCCGATGTCGCGGGAACGGTTAAAAGCGTCAACTTCTATCGCGATTCCAACGGCAATGGGCAGTATGACGCGAACGATACGCTTGTCGGGTCTACCACGACCGTTACGAATGGGAAGGCCTCGATCACTTTAAGCACCGCGGGTTTTTCCAACGCAAGTTATCGCTACTTCGCGGTGGCCGTTGACAGCAACAAACGGAGCAGCGCGGCAGTGGCCGCTACATTCACGGTCCTCTCGTCGGACGATCACGGCAACAACGCCTCCGCGGCCACCTTGGTAAATACGCCTAGTTCCACGGCCGGCAATCTGGCCGTTTCCGGCGATAAGGATTGGATCAAGTTCGCGGCAGTCGCGGGAAAAACCTACGTCTTCACCGTTCAACTCGGCACGTTGAGCGATTCGGTCTTGTATCTCTACAACCAAACCGGCACGGCGATGCTCGCATCGAACGATGATTACGGCGCTACTTCCGCCTCGCAAATCTCGTGGACAGCCGCGACCAGCGGAACGTATTATCTGGTCGTGGCCGGATACGGCAATATCACCAAAGGCACGTATACGCTCAAGGCCGGCGCTCAAAACAACACGCCCGTCCTGGCCTCGATCGCAGAGCAAAAGATGACCGGGGCGCAGACGTCCCTTTCCGTTAATCTGAAGGGCAGCGATGCGGACGGCGACACGCTTAGCTACACGGCCACGGTCTTTTCGACGGATCTGGTGAAGCAAAAAGCCTATGAGCTAGATCGCTCGCTCGGTCTGTACAAAGGGAAAGGCGGCTTCTGCACCAATCTTCACGGTAAAAAGGAAAAATATCTGTTCGGCAGCAATAACACGCTCTATTACATTTTGCCGTCGGGCGCGCTTTATCGCTGGCGAGGAAGCATCGCTAAAAGCACTCTCGTGGCTAAGCTGGGCACGGCCTATTACGCCAATCCCACGCTTCTGTATAACGCAAAAGCAGTTCAAACCGCTGCAATCGACAGCAACAAAGTCAGCGTCAACTTTTCCGGAGACACGCTCACCCTGACGCGGAACGGCAGCTTTACGACCGACATCGGCGTTCAGGTGACCGTCAGCGACGGATTCGCCGTTGCAACCAAAACATTCTACGTTTCGTTGAGTTCGGCAAGCGTCGTGAAAACCAACAACCAGGAGAAAGTCTCAACTTCAAGCATCGCGACGCCGGCCGAGGCAATGTCGAGTTCCCACAAGGTCTCGTTGGACGATTCCATGACGCGGCTTGCCCTGGAATCGAGCAATCCGTTGCGCAACGGCTTGATTAACACCACCGACGTTTTCGCAACCGCCGGTATGAAGGGTGCATCCTCCGCGTTATGCGATGATGTTTTTGCAGAGCTTGCCGCAAAACGGCAGACATCACCTTCTGGCCGATTTTCGACAGCTTCGTATGCGGAAACCGGCAGCGGCCTGAATCATTACGTCTTCTCCGCACGATTGTCTTCGACGGCGGGGACGTTGCGAAACGCCGGCCTGTCGGTTTCCCGAGGTTCGCTCATGGCCTTGCTCGAGCCGATGGCGGCCGAGGAATTTTTATCCTCTCGAACGACGGAGGCAAAAGCGGTCGATGATTATTTCGACAACCTTTTCGATCTGTTGGACGAGATGCAGTAGTTTCGGCCGGATGCGCGCAATAAAAGACCCCCGAAGCTGTTGCCCTTCAGGGGCCTGAATGCTGCCCTTGTTCGTTCAGACGCTTCTATACCTCACGGGCAATAATGATACGTTTTTCACGAGGATGAAATTCGTATCCGATCAGACCGCGTACAGTATAGATATCAGATGGCCTTGACATTCTCGGCGCGCGGGCCCTTGGGGCCGCGGCCTTCCTCGAACTCAACCTTCTGACCTTCTCGCAGCTCTTCGATGGTGATCCCATCCAACGCGGAATGGTGGAAGAACAACTCTCCACGCTCTCCTTGAATGAAACCAAAGCCCTTGTCCATGATCAACTTCTTGATCGTACCCTGCGGCATGTTCGCCACTCCTCAATAAAGCAGAAACGAAAAAACGGAAAGCGACCGGGGATATCGCCTACACCCTCCCCTTCCGCAAACGAATTACCCGGCCATACGCATGAGTGGAGCACATCACCCGCTATCGAAAAGCCGCACGACACTCTACTCGGTCTGAAAACCTTTTTCATTTTTCGCGACGAAAAATGATCGCCCTCGGTAACCTCGCAAAGTATAACTAACGCCGCTTCCACGAAACGCAGTATGATCCATTTGATATCTTGGAAGGAGGTGAGATATCAAAAGGCACCATCCCATTCATCCCTATGTTACCATGCTCAACTACGCCAAGGAAGTATTGACACCAACGGATTTTTTCGCATGACGTTCTTCATTTTCGACTGTATAGTTACCAGCCATGCCTAAATAGCCCATTTTACTTGCTTTGAGGCGATAATTTCGCTGCTTTTTCCCGTACTTATTGTTTGAGAAACAAGGGTTGGAAGAAGAAAAACCGTGGAGCTATCGCCGGATCGAGCAGGTCAAGGGTTCTTCAATCTGCCGGATGACCGACTCGACCAACCGCTTTCCGGGCACATTTTTGCCGAGCGTAATTGTTTTGTCCTTGTCGGCACGAATCAGGTCGATGTCGTAAAACATCTTCTTCTTAGGGCCCTGGCCCGATGACATTCGGCTCCTGGGCACGATCGAGTGAATATCGCCGGCATCGATCCAATGCGGCGAGCCGAGGCCGAACCATCCGCCAATTACGTTAATGCCGCTTGGCGATACATCGACCGTGCTGCGGTAGAACCACAGATTCAAGCCCACGAACAAAATCACGAGTCCTACGAGGCAGAAAATGCCACCGAAAAAAATAGCGAGCCAAATGGCGCCATCGAACCGGTATATCACATAGGGCACAGTGCAAAACACCAAGCCAAACAAGGTCGCCATGATTGCCGTGCCTGGATGCCGCGCCATTGGAAAGATCAGTCGGAAATCGCCCGAGGGCGAAATGTCTTTTCGGAGCCCGGCCTCGGCCAAATCTTGCTCTGGGTTTTCGGGCGCGGCATACTTGGCGATCAAACTGCGATCGACGACGAACTTAGGGTCGCTTGCCGGCGTTTTGAACACGGGCACTTCAAACGTTGCTGCATAATCAAGACCCGGCGTATGGGCGGCAACTTCTAACCGCCAAATAATCTCATTATTTTCGTCGGTCTCGTCGGTCGGTAGGCATTCGTACGGAATCTGGAACAAAACCGGAATTGCCGTTTGCTCGGGATCATTCTGTAGCAGTTCAAGAGCGAGATGTTGCTCGTCTTGCCAAAGAATGGTTTCGCTGGTGCGGTCACTGTCACCACTGTGAGTCGTTGTCCGCCGGACGCAGTTGAGCGTCAGCCGAAAGCCGTCTTCCGGCCGAACTTTTCGGGAGACACGTACTACGCCGGCCAATTGTCCGCCGATGACGCCCGGCATGGAAGCCATCTCGAACACCGACCGGCCGTATTTGCAGGATCGTCTGACGGAAACCGCCGCCGCTACTAACAGGATTACTCCTACGGCGGGAAAGATCAGGATGAACCATTCCCAAGTGTTTTTTTGGGCAAAAGCTTTCTGTTGGAACACCGCCCAGGTAATGGGAATACAAAAAACGTTCCAATAGACTGCGAATAATACCATTCCGATGGTGATTACTCCGCTCGAACTCTTGATTTTTCTATCCGCCCAATCGGTTTTGCAGAGCCACGGCTCGTCGGGATGAAGAGCTGTAATTGCCTGGTTGCGTTTCTGTTTTCGCAAGCTGTAAAGCGCGAAAGCCAGCATTCCGAATCCTGGGCCACCAAAAATGAGCGCGAACGATGTGCGGAAAACTATGGTATCCAATCGCAGGTTGCGGAAGAGAATTGCCTCGTTGGGATTTGCGGGATTGACGAAGCAGGGCATGGGACGGCCCGACTGCCTGTGTTCGCTCAACTGTTGATAGGCCTCTTGGTGGAAAGCACCAAAGTTATCGCTGCCGCCGGTAATACCTACCCGTGTGCCGGTAAATTGTCGGCCTTGATACTGGTAGGTATATTCGGCCGTCGCTTTATAAGTAGTGCCATCGGAATCCGAGTTGCTCTTCAATTCCGCCTGAACAATCCGGGCCGGCGTTTCCACCCAGCTAAGCATTCTGCAAAAGGTAGCAATATCCCAGAGCAGCCATGCTCCCATGCCGGCGCCGACGGCCGTGAACGGTAGCGAGAACAGCAGCAAAAAGAGCCATGATTTTTTTGAATTCTTGGCCGTCGAAGGTTTACGAGTTGTCATGCGACTAGGACTTTTCTTGTAGATGTTGCTTCTCAAGAAAGGATCTGCCGTTATAGCCGGGAACTGTCAGCTCCGGGCGCAGTAATTTCTAATGGTCAAATTGGATAAGCTGCGGTTGTTTAGCTGTCATCGGTACGGCAGCTTGGCAACAGGGCCGCCGTACCGGCGGCCGCTAAACTACGGGGCGACGTTCCGTCGGCCGCTAAACTGTTGTGGAATCCACACACATTCCGGGAGCTGTTAGCTCCTGGCTAGAGTTGTGCAATTCTCGCACATTCCAAAAGCTGTTAGCTCTCGGCTATACGGTTGTGCTTTTGCGGTCTGCTGACAAACCGCCATAATCTTTTACTGCACCCTGTCAGCGCCATTTATTCACTGGCAGGCAATGCTCTTACTTCGCGGCGGCTACGACGTTCTCGACCGTAACGCCGAAATGTTTCAACAAAACGCCGATGGGAGCGGATGCGCCGAAATCGTTCATTCCGATGAACTGGCCGCAGCGGCCGATGTAGCGATCCCAACCTTGACGAATGCCGAGTTCGACGGCCACGCGGCGAGTAACGTCGGGCGGCAAGACGGAGTCGCGGTATTCGGCCGGCTGTGCATCGAACAGTTCCCAGCACGGCATGCTGACGACGCGGGCTTTGATGCCTTCGGCCGCAAGTTTTTGCTGGGCTTCCAGGCAGAGCGATACTTCGCTGCCCGTGCCGATGAGAATAACGTCGGGCGTTCCACCTTCGGCGTCGGACAAAACGTATCCGCCGCGTTGGAGGCCCGAGGCGGCGGCGTATTTCGTGCGGTCGAGGGTCGGCAAGTTCTGACGAGTCAGCACCAAGGCGGCAGGTTGGTTTTTCAGCGGCAAAACCGTGCGATAGGCTTCCAGAACTTCGTTAGCATCGGCCGGGCGAATGACCAACAGATTGGGAATCGCTCGCAACGCGGCCAGATGTTCGATCGGTTGATGCGTGGGGCCGTCTTCGCCGACGCCGATCGAGTCGTGGGTGAAAATATAGAAGACTGGCAGGCCCATCAAGGCGGCCAATCGGATCGGCGGACGCATGTAGTCGGTGAACACGAAGAATGTGGCGCCAAAAGCGCGCAGACCGCAAAGGCTCATGCCGTTGCAGATCGAGCCCATCACATGTTCGCGAATGCCGAAGTGAAAATTACGTCCGCCATATTGGCCGGCGGCGAAATCGCCGGCGCCTTCGACGGTGAGCCGGGAATTGTTCGAGGGCGCCAAGTCGGCCGAGCCGCCCAAGAGCCAGGGGATGTTTTTGGCGGCTTGGTTCAACACCTTGCCCGAGGAAACGCGGCTGGCAATGCCTTTAGCATCGGCCGGGAAGGGCTGCATGTCGGCATCCCAACCTTGGGGCAGTTCGCGGCGGGCAATCTGATTGATTTCCGCGGCCAATTCGGGGAATTGGCGGCCGTAGCTCTCGAACTTGGCTTGCCAATCGGCCGACAGTTTGGAACCGCGCGAGCCGATGCCGTTGCGGAAATGTTCGAGTACTTCGCCGGGGACCAGGAATTTTTCGTTTTCCGGCCAGCCGTAGGACTTTTTCGTTAGTTGAATCTCTTCCTCGCCAAGCGGCGCGCCGTGGGCTTCGTGGCTGCCGGCCTTGTGGGGCGCGCCGAATCCGATCACGCTGCGCACGATGACGAGCGTGGGCCGGTCGCTGGTTTTCTGGAAGGATTGAACGGCGTTGCGAAGGCCCGGGAGGTCGTTGACGTCGGGAAGTCGAACGACGTTCCAACCTTGGCTCGCAAATCGTGCGGCCACGTCTTCACTGAACGCGAGGTCAGTATTGCCCTCGATCGTGATGCGATTGTCGTCGTAGATCCAGCAGAGGTTCGAGAGTTTCAAGTGTCCGGCCAGCGAGGCGGCTTCGCTGGAAATGCCTTCCATCATGTCGCCGTCGCCGCAGAGGGCATAGACGTTGAAATCGAACAGATCGAAGCCGGGGCGATTGTAATGTGCGGCCAGCCAACGCGAAGCAATGGCCATGCCGACGCTGTTGGCCAGGCCTTGCCCCAGCGGACCGGTCGTGGTTTCCACGCCGCTGGTGTGGCCTTGCTCGGGGTGGCCGGGGCAGCGGCTGTTCAACTGGCGGAATTGGCGGAGATCGTCGAGTCGGACGGCCAACTCGCCCGTTGGGCGGCCGCTGCGGTCGAATTGTTGGACTTCGGCTAGATGTAGCACGGAATAGAGCAATGCCGAGGCATGGCCGCAGGAGAGCACAAATCGGTCGCGATTAGGCCATTCGGGCTGTTTGGGATCGAAACGCAGCACTTCGTTCCACAGCACATAGGCGGCGGGCGCCAGGGCCATCGGCGTGCCGGGATGCCCACTGTTGGCCGCCTGGACGGCGTCCATCGAGAGGGTGCGAATCGTGTTGATTGCCAGTTGTTCGATCGGTTTGTCGGCCATTGGCGGTCCTGTAGCTGTAAAGAAAGACAAAAACCCATGCATTAAGACGTTTAAGTGTATTAGCCCTCCGACCGTTCGTCAACGTGGGGGGCGAAGCGGCCGGGCAACCCTACGCTTCTGTTCACAAACACGGCGGGCAAGCCCGCCCGCTTCACAGGTTATCAATTTCACAGGTTATCAATTTCACAGGTTATGAGTTTCACAGGTTATGAATTTTGTCTATAAAAAAATACTGCGTCGGGCGAAGCGGCCGGTCCCTTGCGGAAACTGGGAAAGGGAAGTAAAAATGGCTTTTCAATTGAGGTAATCTCCGAGTTTATTGATGCTCAGGTAAATAATATCAGGTAGTGCTGGGCCGAAAACTCCTATTTACCGGGCTTCCCGTTGGTCGCCCTCCCATTGCTTATCTGAGACCCAATAGCAACATGTCCGGCATTTTTTATCTGGTTCGTCACGGCGAAAGCGTTTACAACGCGGAATCGCGTATCCAAGGTCATGCGGATGTGCCGCTATCGGAATTGGGACGTCGTCAGGGCGAAGCGGCGGCCGAGGCGTTAGCGGGCGTTTCTGTTGGCGCGATTTATTCGAGCCCCCTGTTGCGGGCGTTGGATACCGCACGATGTATTGCGGCTCGCCATCGCGTTTCGCTTTGCACCGATCCGCGGTTGATGGAAATTGACGTTGGCATATTCGAGGGGCGGCTTAAGTCGGAATTGGTAGCTGAAAATTCGCCTGAATTTGTGCGATGGCTTAGTGGCGACGACAATTTTACGATTCCCGGCGGCGAGTCGCGACGTCAGTTGGCCGAGCGCGGCTGTGAAGCTCTGCGGTCGATAGCAGCCTACGGGCATCGTGCGGCGGTCATCGTTACCCACGGCGGATTGCTCAGCGCTACGCTGCGTTCGATTTTGAAGCTGTCGCAACCGCTGCCGCCGTTTTCGCTGCAAAACGGCTCGATTACGCGAGTGGCATTAAACGGCGCCGGCGAGTTTTCGCTTATGGCGCTCAACGAGACGGAGCACCTGGAAGCCATCGGGTTATCGAAGGGCGGGGATTTGTAAAGTTGTTATGGAACGCGGATTACAGTGAGACATGCGGGACTAGTGGACGGGACGTATTTCGTAGTTGTGCGAAACCGGCGTGCGCGATGCCAGGGCCTTTTTCTCTAAGTCGGTTGCCTGAGCTTGTAATTGGCCACGATTTGACCATTCCTTCAGATAGACGGGCACCTGTTGCTCGAAATAGCCCGTCTTGTTCATTTTGGTTTCGGCGAATGTTTGGATGGCCGAGGAATCGTCGGGATTGACGCCTTGGTTGCGTAGGAACCATCGCACGGCGGCATAGTTGCGCAATTGGCACTCGATCCCGCGGCGTTGGTCGTTGATCTGAGCCACATGGGCCGACTGTTTGGCTTGCGGCGTCTTGTCGTTTAATGCCAGATTGATGCCATTGGCCCATTCTGTGGCGGAATGTTTGCAAATCGGAATGCTGTCGATGATTAATTCATAATCGCCGGCGGTAAGGCCCTTGATTCGCAGAATTTCCTGATTCAATTCCTTCTCGAACGGAATTTGGTTGAGGATCGACCGGGCGGACGGATCTACCGGGCAGGGCAGCGCTTTTTCGAGTAGGGTGAAGGTCAGGCCACCGTCTTTCCGTTTGATATTCGTTACTGCGGCGTTTTCTGATTCTGCGGCGCGAGCCGTTGCGGCATCCAGCGTTACGTTGGAGACCAATGCCGGCGCGCCCTGGGCTTTCAGAAACAGGTAGGCCATCATGAAGTGGCCCGGTATTCCGGGATGCACGCGATCGGGACCGATGAGGGTGTATTTTGGATCGTTTTGCTGAAGCTTCAAGTTGAGCGACGTCATGGGGCCATGCAGATCGGCAACCACGGCCTTGAATTTCGGCGCGATCTCACGGACGATGTCGGCACATTTTCCCAGGCCGTCGTTGCTGCCAAGATGATTGTTGTTGTGGTCGTTCAGGCACGTCTGATCGAACGGCGACGGAGTCAGAAGAACGAATCGGGCGGAAGTTTCGGTGGAAAGCCGTTCGAGGAGTTTTTCCATATTGGTGCGATACCATTTCAACGCGGCGGCTTGCTGTTCCAGTTGCTGCGCGGTTGGATTAGCGACATAAACGCCCAGATTGACGTCGTTCATTCCGAACATGATGGCGATCACGTTTGGCGATTTCGAGGTGACGTCTTCCTTCAGTCGTCCCATTGCGCCGCCCGCGGTGTCACCGCCTACGCCGGCGTTCACGAAATGGATCGTCCGGTCGGGGAACCGCGTCAAGTAATAGTTGCAGATCATGCTGTCGTACAGATGTCCGTGCGTGATGCTGTCGCCGAGGAAGCAGACTGTCTCGCCATGCTTGAAGGTGTCGTCCGCAAAGATGTTGCCGACGAGAAGACACGCTACGATCCATAGCATCGAGAAAGCACGTTTCATTTTGTTATCCTTTGTTTGCGGTACGATTTTGTGCCAATCACTAGGTTAAAAGGCACAATAGCACATCATGGCATGTTTGCCCTGCGTGAAAACATTTATGTTGGAGTGTCGAGACTATTTTACAGAGGCTACCATGCTTTCAAGCAATTTCCGCTGTTCCGTCAACATCGGGAGCGGATCCTTGGAGGTGGTGTAACTTTCGAGCAGCGCCCAGCCGGCGTAATCCGCCTTGACCAGCAATTTGATCAAGTCTTGGAACGGGTAATGAAATGTCTTCGAGTTCAATTCATGGATGTGAAGCGTCGCCCCGAGCCGGCTTTTGACAAGGTTGAAGTTGTACTCCAGGCCTTTGCCTTCCAGGTCTTGAGGATTACTGTTCCAACACACGGCCACATTCGGATGGTCGGCAATGTCGATGATTTGCTTGGTTGTCGGCAGTTGGCAGCATGTGCCGTGCACTTCCATGCGAATTTGCTGGCCGAAATCGGCGGCGAAGCGGCCAAGCTCAAGAAGCGACTTGCCAATCTGTTCGATTGTTTTTTCATGCGGCACGTTGGGATGAAAATCGTTCGGCTTGACCTTCACGCCGCTGCCGCCCAGGTCATGGCTTAGCCGAACAAACGCCTTGGCGCCCTCGATTTGTTGCTTGACTTTTGCCGGGTCGGGGTTGTCGAAGCATTGATTCGTGCCAAATCCGACTAACGTTACGGGCGAGTCGGCGAATCGTTTTTTTACATCCCTTCGTTGCGAGGCATCGAGTTTTGGATTGACGTTGTGTTTGTGATCGACACGCAATTCGACACCAAGCACGCCGGCCTTTTCACAATTGCCAATCAGCGTCGGCAAGTCCCAATCGGCTCCCCATTGGTAGGTGCATAGGCCGAATTTCAGCTTTGCCGGTTTTTCGGCTGCCAACAACTTGCCAACTGGAAAGGCTGCCGCGGCTGCTGCGGCGAGGGCGGAATTTTCTAAGAACCTGCGTCGTGAGAATGGTTCCATAACCAAAGGTTCCTTCTATTGGAGAAGCCGAAAAAACGTTTGGGGGCAACAAAAAATCACTAGGCCGTCGTCATTTTCAACTAGATTGCAGATGAATCTGAACATCATAGTCTTACGGCAACTCGATGACGGCCACGCACTGGCTTTCGAGCGAAATCGAAGCCTTGCCGTTGTTCCATGCGATTGTGCCGCCGCCGACCAACTCGCGGCTTGAGGCGGGCGATGGGCCTTCGAGTGTGAGCGTGGTAGTGCGACGTTCGGGGCTATCGTTGAAAACCGTGAGATAGCGGCCGAACCGCTCGACGTAGACTTGCTCGTCGCTCGAACGTGCGCCGGTGATGGGCTGCCAGCCGGCTTCGGCCACGAGTTTGCAGAGCGGCACGTATTTTATGAACAACGGCCGGTCGCGGTCGTAGAGTTCAGGCCGATTGAAATAATGTCCCGTCGAGGCATCGGCGCTGAAGAAACCGGGGAACATGCCGTAGGCCAAGGAGCGTTGCATGAATTTCTCGGTTTTTTCCTTGGGGAAGTTTTCGAACTTCGTGTTCATAAGGAAGCAATACGGCTTACCTTTGCACAGGGCACGGCGATAGAACAACTCGGAGTCAGCCATCGGTTGCCAATGGCCCTCGGGGTTCCAGTCGGTTTCGGTGCCCATCACGTCGATCAAGGGCGTCAGCCAGCACAATTGTGTGGGCGTGGCGTTGGCCATCATCAGTTTGCCCATCTTGTGAACGTCGTCGGCCAGTCCTCGGGCATACTCGAACGCAACCAGACCGCGATAGATAGCCGGCTGTGAGTCTTCGGGCGAAAACGTCAAGGGTGCATCGGCCACGGCGAAATGTTCGCGGCGGAAATCGAGTTCTTCGGTTACATAGCCTTCGCTCGAATCGATATATTCGCCGTCGAGATCGCCGTTGCGTTTGGGGCCGTAGAGACTTTCGCGGATTGCGGGGCTCCACTTGTTTTTGAAGTCGGACACCTCGCCCTGGATGCCCGGCATCGAGTTCATGCTCCACACGGCGCCGTTGCACCAGGGGGTGTCGAGCAGACGGGCGGCATATTTTCCCTCGGCGTCGAACATTCCGCCAGCAAGCAAAGCCTTTGCTTCTTGGTTGCCTTGGGCGGCCAGACGTTTTGCTTCGGTCAATGCGGCGTCGATGGTGCGAGGCATTTCCTTGGGCATGGCCATCCACCAAGTCATGGGCTCGGTATAACGGAATGTAACGATGCCGTGCTCGTCGTCCCATTTGGTTTCATCGTTGCCTTCTTTGAATTTGAAGCCGAAATCTTCCCAGCCCTTTACCTTGCTGATGGCGGCAAACGGCATCCAAATGCCTTGCTGCGGCGCGCGGCAACGGAAATGTTCGGGAAACAACTCGTAATACTGAGCGAGAGCCGCGCGGAATCCCCATGCCGGCTCGAATGCAAAGCGGCAGAAACGCAACTTGGCCGTTGGTTTCTCGCGGGTAAGAGCAATGTCATAGGCCAAATACAACTCTTGCGTGCCGGCGTGGTAGGCAACGCGATAAACGGCGGGCCGGGTCATGTCGATACCCAGGGCCGTGCCTTGGCGAACGTCGGCCACGGCAGCCAACGGATAACGCGACAGACGCCCTCGACCGACACGAGCGCCCCAAGCCTCGATGTATTCCCGACCAGGCTCCGCGGGCGTCGGGCGTCGTTGGCCGTTAAGCCATTGAAGATCCTTGGCGGCGACCGGCACTGCATAAAGCAACGTTATTGCGCGATCCTTGGCTGTATTCTCGCTGGTCAACGTCACATCGAAAAATGTTGCGTTGTTTTGCTTCGTTTCTTGACATTGCAGTTCAATGCCTAACGACTTGGTTTGCAGCCGGCCGTTCGCATCGGGTTTGCCGGGAATGCGTAAAAAGTCGCCGCCGGCGGCAATGTCGCGGATTTGGAATCCTTCGCGCGATTTGCCTACAGACTCGATGGCCAGGCCGTCGAACGTGTAGGCATTGTTGGGCGATTGCGAAACGCGCAGCTCGGGGGCTCGGAACCAAGCCCGGCCGCCGTGGTTCCGCAGTAGAAGGTTGAAATGTACGGCCTTGACTGGCTTATCCGGTATGACGGTGACGCGGCGTTGCTGCCAATCGTGCGTGCCTGCGGCAAACGGTGCGATTTGTCCCCAGAGGTTCGTGCCATCGGTGTAAGTGATGTCGAGGTAGATCGAATAGTCGCCATCGGTCGAGCCGGTGACGCCTTCGGCACGGCTCCAGGCCGTGGCGACGAACGGCGACGGCTTGGTTTGATTGAGCGTAACGGTCTGCGTGACGCCGCGTTGCGCTTTCAGATCGTCGCCATTGACGCATAGCCAAGCATCGCCTTCGCGTTGGAATCCTTTTTGGTAGGGGCCCCAGGCATCGGGTTTGACCACGTTTTCGCCGCTCTGCAAGACGAGAATTCGTTTGGAAATCTCGGATTCGTCGGCGGCCGCGGCCCGGTTGTTGGAGAACAAAACAGCGCTCGTTGCCGGAAGCAAGAAAACCAACAGTAAACGCGCGATGGTGAACCGCATTTTGTGTCTCCAGGAAGGATTGCACGAAACAATCGTACAAGACAGGAAGGTGCAAATGGGGTGAGGAACACGGCCGTATTTTAGCACAATATCAACGGCGTTTCAATCAATAGCACGCGATGGGGTGCAGTAACGGATTACGGCGGTTTGCACGCGGCCAAGCCGCCGTGCCGGCGGCGGCTAAACAACGCGGCAGCTAAACAACACCGCTTTTCCAACTATGCGGGTGAAATCTCGAAGATTGCTTCGATTTCAACCGGCACGCCGAGCGGCAGGGTATTGACGCCGATGGCACTGCGGGCGCCGATGCCGGCAGCGGGGCCAAATACCTCGGCGAATAACTCGCTGCAACCGTTGATGACTGCGGGCTGCTGGGTGAAATCGGAAGTGCCATTGACGACGCCTAGAACTTTCACCAAGCGGAGGACGCGGTCGAGAGAGCCCAACTCTTTGCGAAGCGAGGCGAGAATGCCTAGCCCGGCCCATTGCGCGGCTTGATAGCCGGCCTTTGCGTCTAGCTCGGCGCCAAGGCGGCCGGTCAATAATTTGCCGGCGGCGTCGAAGGGGAGGTGGCCCGAGGTGTAAATCAAATTGCCGAGCGTGACCAACGGCCGGTAGACGCCCTTTGGTTCCGGGGCAGGCGGCAATTGAAGACCAAGTTCAGCGAGTTTCGCAACAAGTCGGGCTTCGGCGGACATGGCAGTGACGGGGCACAGTAATTATTTATGGTCGAATTGGATAAGTTGTGGATGTTTGGCTGCCATCGATACGGCAGTTTGGCAACAGGGCCGCCGTACCGGCGGCCGCTAAACTGTTGTGCAATCTGCGCACATTCCGGGATCTGTTAGCTCCCGGCTGAACTGTTGTGCTTTTTGCGGTCTGCGGACAAACCACGGTAATCTTTTACTGCACCCCAGTGACGTTAGTCAATAACTTTGTTTAATGGGTATTCGACGATACCTCGAGCGCCGGCGGCTTTGAGGCGCGGGATGATCTGACGCACAACCGACTCGTCGAGAATCGTGTTGACATCGACCCACGCTTCGTCGGACAAGCTCGAAATGGTCGGCTGTTGCAAGGCGGGCAACAAGGCCAAGACGCTTTTCACGCGATCGCGCGGCACGTTCATCATAAGGCCGACTTTGCCCTCGGCGGCCATAGCGCCTTGGAGCATGAGGACGATGTCGTCGATCTTTTGGTGTTTCCAGGGATCGGCGTAAGCAGCCTTGTTGGCGATGAATCGCGTGGTGCTCTGCAACACTTCATCGACGATCCGCAGATTGTTGGCCTTCAGCGAACTGCCAGTTTCGGTGACTTCGACGATGGCATCGACGAGCTTGGGCGGCTTGACTTCCGTCGCACCCCAACTGAATTCAACGTGGGCCTTTACGCCGTGTTTGGCGAGATAGCTGGTCGTCAGTCCCACGGCCTCGGTGGCAATGCGTTTGCCTTCCAGGTCGGCGACGGTTTTGACCGGCGAATCCTCGGGCACGCAAAGCACCCAGCGGACCGGCCGACGGCTGACCTTCGAGAAAATCAACTCGGCGACTTCGTGAACGTCGGAACCGTTTTCGACGACCCAATCGTAACCGGTCAATCCGGCGTCGAGCATGCCGTTTTCGACATAACGGGCCATTTCCTGAGCGCGAATCAACAGACATTCAATCTCGTCGTCGTTGATCGTGGGATAATAGCTGCGCGAGCTGAAGGTGATTTTGTAGCCGGCCCGGCGAAACAGTTCAGCGGTGGCCTCTTGCAAACTTCCGGCGGGGATACCGAGTTTAAGAAGATTGGACATGTTTCTTGAGTTTTCAGTTATCAGTTTTCAGTTATCAGTTTTCAGTTTTTGCGATCAGCGGTCAGCTTTCAGCGGTCAGCTTGGGGGGAAGGGGGCGAAGCCGCAAGCGGCTTTCAGCTATCCACTATCCACTAACCACTAGTTACTAGCCACTATTTCTTATAGACCTGTTTGGGATCGAAAACACGTTGGCCGACGACTTGGAGTCCTTCGGGAGTGACTTGTCGGAAGAAGCAGCTTTTATACCCCTCGTGGCAGGCGGCGCCGCCCACCTGTTCGACGCGGAGCAAGATGGTGTCGGCATCGCAGTCGATGAAAATAGATTGGACAAGCTGGACGTTGCCGCTTTCTTCGCCTTTTCGCCACAATTTTTGACGGCTTCGGCTGTAATAAACAGCACGACCGGTGGCGAGGGTTTCGGCGTAGCTTTCGGCGTTCATGTAGGCGAGCATGAGCACATCACCGGTGGCGGCATCTTGGGCGATGGCGGGCAAGAGTCCGTCGCAACGGGAGAAATCAGGGCCGAGGGTGTTTGTTTCCGACATTTCCGCAGTTCTCTTGGGTTCAATCCGATAATTAGTGAAACTCCAGCATAATCAGGCTGGGGCGATGCCGCTAGTAGGGCGAGGGTAAATGCGCGTACCCCCCGAGGGTATTGGGTGTCTCCTACAATGCGTAAGAATCGCACAAATTGCCCACTTTCAGCTTCTCTATAGAGAGGCTTGGGTTACGTCCGAAGTTCACTATCAGCGTGATTAATTTCTACCCACCCTGAAAGGATCCGTTCGTGCAACGCTCTTTGTCCGTATTGTTGCCGGTACATAATGCCCAGGCGACGCTGGCCGCGACCGTGGATGATCTTCTTGATGTTTTGGCCGATTCGATCGAGCGGTTCGAGTTGTTGATTATTGACGACGGCTCGACGGACGCCACGAGCGAGATTGCACAGGAGCTTACACGGCATTATCCCCAAGTTCGGGTCATGAGTCATGGCGTGTCGATGGGTCGCGAAGCGGCTCTTCGGACCGGGCTGAGTCGGAGTCAGGGGGAAGTGGTGGTTGTTCGAGACGACAAGGGCGAGTTCCAGGTTCTGGAACGTCGTCCGAAGCTTAAGACCGAGTCGAGCCGGCCCGCACGTCCGAACTATCTTGGCCGTTTGAGAAACTTCGTAATCAACGAATAGTTTCTTGTTTTTTTTACAGCGCCTCAGCTTGTCACGCGCCTGTTCGTGGTGTAACATGGACAGGTGACGGCGGGCGCGGATGAATTTCTCTTCAGGATGCCGCGGTCACCGTTGCCGGCGAATGTGTCGGCGGTGCTCTTATCACGGTGACGTTCGAGGGATGGGCAAGCGACGTCGCCCTTTGGAACTCGGATTGATCGATGTAAGGCAGTGGAACAGATTCTTTCGGTTCTATCTCGCCGGGCATTATTGATCTGATCTCCAGAAACGTTCGGCTATCACCATGAGCATGAAACGAGCTCAAAAGCCGGGTGCGTTTTCATACACTTCTCTTTTCTATCCCATTCACGCCGGTTCTGCGTTTTCGTCGGAGCCGGGGAGGCTGTCGTAAAGAGTACTGCACACTTTGATACGAAGAAATCCGCAGTTTCTCCAACGGTTGCGGTTCCCACGGCCGAGCAGCGACGGCTGCAACGTTTGGCCGCGGTTCGGCAGCAACAGGGGCTTTCGCGGCGAACCGTGGCGCGACGCATGAATGTTGAGATTGAACAGGTTCGGCAGCAAGAGTGTGAAACGGCCGATTTGCCGCTCAGTACGTTGTACGCTTGGCAGAAGGCGCTGGAAGTTCCGATTGCCGAACTGTTGACCGAGGCGGGCGACGCGCTGGTTTCGCCGGTGTTAGAGCGTTCGCAGCTTGTGCGATTGATGAAGACGGTGTTAGCCATCCGTGAGCAGGCCAAGCAAGAATCGATTCGGCGGATGGCGCAAACGATGATCGAGCAGCTTACCGAGATCATGCCCGAGTTGGCCGAAATCGGTCCTTGGCATGCGGTCGGCAAACGTCGCCGGTTGAACGAGTTGGGCATTGCCGCCCAACGGCGATTGACGGCCGACGTATTCATCGATCAGGACGACTGAGCGGGCCAATCAATTGTTGAATTTGGGAAAAGTGTAGGGCGGGTCAAGCGAAGCGATGGCCCGCCATTTTGCGAAGAATTCAAGGCGGGCCATCGCTTCGCTCGACCCGCCCTACTGAAAACTGATCGGCCTTGGGACGACTGAGCGGGGGATTGAGGATCGCGCGGGGATGATTTATGATGGTTGATTGTTGATTTCGCCCTATTTTTTCAACTATCAACGATTTGCCATCCCGCCATGCCTCTTGAAAAGCAAGATATTCTATCGCATTTTAACGGCCGCTTCGGCCAGTCGCCGCGTTTTGTGATTCGTGCGCCGGGGCGCGTGAATTTGATCGGCGAACATACCGACTACAACGACGGCTTCGTGTTGCCTTTGGCAATTGATCGCGCGGTATGGATAGCGCTTCGCCCGCGGGAAGATCGCCGCGTGGTGGTTCATTCGATCGACTACCAACAGTCGGGCGAGTTTTCGCTCGACCATCTTCAGAATGAGAAGTCGGGGTGGATCGAATATATCAAGGGCACGGCCTGGGCTTTGGCCGATGCGGGTTTTCAGCTTACGGGTTGGGAAGGCGTGATGCAGGGGGATGTGCCCTTGGGCGCGGGGTTGTCTTCTTCGGCGGCGTTGGAGATGGCCACGGCCAGGGCTTTTGCCGCCGCGGGCGATCTTGCCTGGGACGCCGCTGCGATGGCCAAGTTGGGTCAGCGGGCCGAAAACCGTTGGGTAGGCGTCAATTGCGGCATCATGGATCAACTGATTTCGGCGGCCGGTCGGGCGGATCATGCCTTGCTGATCGATTGCCGCACGCTCGATACGCAGCCGGTGCCTTTTCCGGCGGGCGTTGCGGTCGTTGTGTTAGACACCTCGACCCGTCGCGGATTGGTCGATTCGGCCTACAACGAACGGCGTTCGCAGTGCGAGGCGGCCGCAAAATTCTTCGGCGTGACCGCGTTGCGTGACGTGACGATCGAGCAATTCCGCAAATCGGCCGACGGTTTGGACCCTGTCACACGGCGGCGGGCGTTGCATGTCATTACGGAAAACGATCGAACCTTGAAGGCCGCGGCGGCCATGCGCGGCAGCGATGCCGTGGCCCTGGGGCAACTGATGCAGCAAAGCCATGTGAGCTTGCGTGATGATTATGAAGTGTCGAGCGATGCACTGAACACGATGGTCGAATGTGCATCGGCCTACCATGCCTGCTATGGCGCACGCATGACCGGCGCGGGCTTTGGCGGCTGTGCCATGGCTTTGATTCGGGCCGAGGCAGCCGACGATTTTGTGCGATGCATTTCGGCTGCGTACCAAGAGAAAACCGGACACACACCGGCCGTTTATGTGTGCCGTGCCACGAATGGCGCGGAAGTGGTTGGTTAGGAATTAGTGGCTAGTGGCTAGTGGTTAGTGGCTAGTTGAGAGGGGAGAGAGAGGAGCCGCTTGCGGCTTGCGACGATATCTGCGAATACATTGTGTTTTTCCCACCTTCCCGCTGTCCTGGGCGGGAGCAATACCTGCGATGGACGCTGCGAGGCGTCCGGAAAGGATCTTAACGATGCATCGCCGCGATTTTTTGAAGACGACCGCTTTGGGCGCCGCCGCCGTGATGGCCGGCCAACATGTCTTGGCTGCCGAGAGCGAGGCCGCGCAGTTTGCCCGCAAGATGCCGCGTTGGCGTGGATTCAATCTGCTTGAAAAATTCTACAAGCAAGAACCGTTTGCCGAGTCCGATTTCCAGTGGATTTCGGAATGGGGATTCGATTTCGTCCGATTGCCGATGGATTATCGCAACTGGACCGACGACAAAGATCCGTACAAGTTGAAGGAAAAGGTATTGGCCGAGATCGACCAAGCGGTCGAATTCGGGAAGAAGTATGGGGTTCACGTTTCGTTGAATTTGCACCATGCGCCCGGCTACACGGTTGCCCAACTTCCGCAGAAGATGAGTTTGTGGACCGACGAGGAAGCACAGAAGCAGTTTGATTTCCAGTGGGCGAATTTTGCCAAGCGTTATCGCGGCATCTCGTCGAAGCGGCTGAGTTTTGACTTGGTGAACGAACCGGGTGACATGAAGTCCGATGTTTATGCGAAGGTGGCCCGGCGTGCAACCCTGGCCATTCGGAAGGTAGATCCGAATCGGCTGGTGATTTCGGACGGCATTCGCTGGGGCACGGTGCCGGTGTTCGAGCTGGCCGATTTGGGCATAGCCCAAAGCACGCGCGGCTACGATCCGATCCAAATCAGCCATTACAAGGCATCGTGGATGCCCGGCAGCGATAAGTGGGCCGTGCCGACTTGGCCTTTGAAGGAAGGCGGCAATACGGTGGACCGGCAATGGCTGTTCAAGAATCGGATTGAGCCGTGGAAAAAGCTGGAGGCCCAGGGCGTGGGCGTTCATGTGGGCGAATGGGGAGCTTATAAATATACTCCGCACGAGGCGGTCATGGCCTGGGCACGTGATTTTCTGGGGTTGTGGAAGGATGCCGGCTGGGGGTGGGCCATGTGGAATTTCCGCGGCGAGATCGGCATTATCGACAGCAATCGCGCCGATGTCGCCTATGAGGACTTCCACGGTCACAAGCTAGACCGTAAAATGCTATCGCTGTTGCAACAGTTCTGATAGAGTTACGGGTTGTCTGGTTTTGCGTAGGATGGTGGGGTTTGCTTTGCTCGACCCACCCTACAGGTTTTGGAAAAATTCAAAAACCCATCGGGAGCGGCCATGAAACTTGTCGCCTATCCGCTGGCGGCCGTGCTTGCGGCGCTGGGGCTGATGTTTATCGTGGGCGCTCAGGGACAGCCGATGCGCCTTGTGGTAGGCGTTGTTTTGCTGGCGGCGGCCGGCGCGCTGATTTGGCTTGCTTTACAGCAGAAGTCGGAAACGACGATTGTCCAAAAAATCGACCTTTCGGGCGATGTGAAGTTGGAACAACTGACCTGCAAATCTTGCGGCGGTACGCTCGGCAAGGATTCGGTGTCGGTCCGCGCCGGCGGCGTATTCGTCAATTGCCAATACTGCGGGGCGACGTACCAGATCGAGGAGGAGCCTAAATGGTGACCGCCGGCCGTGCCGTTCGTTGGACGCAACGGATGCTCCACGCATTGGGCACGGATTTGGGGGCTTTTCATGCGGTTTGGAGCGGTCGTCCGGCGGTTTCGCCCGGCCTGCATACGTATTCCATCCAGCGGCCCGGCGAAAAACGCCGCCTGCATCTGCGCATTCACGCCGACGGCTCGGGCGTGTTGTTTGTCGATGTTACCGACGTGATTCATCTGAATCCGACAGCTGCGTTGCTTGTGCATTGGATTTTGCAAGGCGAGACCGCCCCTCGTGCGGCCGCGAAACTGCGGCGCTACTTTCGCGGTGTCTCACGCGAGGAATCCCACAGACAAGCCGCGCGCATCCACGCAATGGTCGAACATCTTGCGACCGGCGATGGTTGTGCGACGTGCGGCCTTCATGAAATGGAATGGCATAGTCCGTTCAGCATTCCGGTTTCGGCCCCCTATAAGGCCGACTTGGCGCTGCGCTACGGTTGCAATAATGCTTGTCCTCATTGCTACAGCGAAAATCGCAATCGCGAATTAGAGCAGAACGCCGGGCCAATGCTCGACATTTCGCAATGGAACCGAGTTATTGAGCGACTTGCGGCCATCGGGATTCCCCATGTAATCTTCACCGGCGGCGAGCCGACGCTGTTCGAGAGTCTTGCCGATTTGATCCGCAAGGCCGACAGCCTTGGGCTTATTGCAGGGTTGAATACGAATGGCCGGCGATTGAGCGATGCGCGGTTTGCGGCATCGCTTCAAGAGGCGGGGCTGAACCATGTGCAAGTTACCTTGGAATCGGACCTGGCCGAGGTACATAACGCGATGACCGGCGCGGATTCGTTCGAGGAAACGGTGCGGGGTATTCAAAACGCGCGGGCGGCTGGTCTGCATACGATCACGAATACGACGCTCACGCGGCAAAACGCCGATCGGGCAGGGCGACTCGTCGAGTTTCTGCACGGCTTGGGGCTGCGCACGTTTGCTGCGAACGGCATCATTCGCACCGGTGGAGGTCGAACGACCGGCCATGCGATGACGCCGGAATCGCTAGCTCCCGTGTTGGCATTGTTGCGCGATCGGGCGCGTGAGTTGAAGATGCGGTTTTTATGGTACACGCCGACCGAGTATTGCCGCCTTTCGCCGGTCGAGTTGGAGCTTGGCCCTCGTCGCTGCAATGCCGGTGAATACTCGATTTGCATCGAGCCGAACGGCGACGTATTGCCGTGTCAATCATATTATGCGCCGGTCGGAAATATCTTGCACGATTCGTGGGAACGGATTTGGGAAAGCTCGTCGTTCCGCCGTTTTCGCAGCCGCGTTATCGACCCCAAGGCTGCCGGTCTGCCGGAATACTGTTGGAGCTGTCTGGATTTGCCCTTGTGCGGCGGCGGGTGCGGGATTGAGAGAGAATACAACAAAGTGGCAGGGCCACTCCATTGTTGAATTTGGGAAAAGCGTAGGGCGGGTCGAGCGAAGCGATGGCCCGC
>CAYWGR010000047.1:0-32586 GCA_964458015.1 uncultured Planctomycetaceae bacterium | reverse complement strand
ACAGATTTTTCCGGCCAGTCGCAATGCTGTTGGCACCAAAGCGTTTGCCCGAGGCGGTGAAGCAACCCTACGCGCGGGCGAAGCATGGGACATGGCCCCGGCCAAGTTTATAAACGAGAAAAAGTGACGAGTTGGGCATTGCCCGAACTATCGTTGTGAGGATCTATAATGCATCCATTCCCTCGGAAAAAAACACTCGAAAAACGGATTCCTCAGGGTTTCACGCTCGTGGAATTGCTTGTGGTCATCACGATCATCGGCATATTGATTTCGCTGCTTCTGCCGGCCGTGCAATCGGCTCGCGAGGCGGCGCGTCGATTGCAATGTTCCAATAATCTGAAACAGATGTCCCTGAGCGTTCTTCTGCACGAACAAGCCCATACGATTTTTCCTGACGGAGGCGAGATGTATTGGGCCGCGCGAACGATGAGCAATGCCGCGCCGGCCGTGGCGCCCCATCAGTATTGGGGCTGGCCCTATCAAATCCTGCCGTATATGGAACAGGAAAACCTTTGGAAACATTCCGATGAGGTAGTCATCCGGGGAACGCCTATCGCCACATTCAGTTGTCCAAGCCGGCGCAGCTCCATGACGATCGACATGTCGTCTTACGGAGCCAACTATGGCTCTAGGGCGATGACCGACTATGCCGCCAATGGCGGAACGGACGACGGTCCCCAAAACACCAGCACGGCGAGCGACGGCAACACCGGCTGGGGCATGATGGGCAACGGACGCGACGCGCCCATTACTCGGCGGCCCGACGGTTCGAGCAATCGCGGCGGTTCGGTTTCGATGTCGAGCATCCGTGACGGAACTTCCAATACGCTGCTCTTAGGTGAAAAATGCTTGAACGTCGGACTGTTGGGCACGCATCAATCCGACGACGACAGCGGCTGGGTGGACGGTTGGGATTGGGACAATATCCGTTGGGGTTATTTCCAACCGCAACCCGACTGGAACAACGGCGATGCCAGCGTCACCGATAGCGGGTATGTACCGCAACGGTCGGCATTCGGATCCGCGCATAGTGGCGGATTCAATGGGGCGTTGTGTGATGGTTCGGTGCGGACGCTTCAGTACTCCATCTCACTAGACATTTTCAAACGGTTGTCGAGTCGCAAGGACGGCCTGGTAATAGACTCGGCTGCATTTTAAAAAACCGCAGAAAATCGAAAGTACCGCAAACTTGCAACCACGCAATTGCCGGCGGTCGTTGCCACGCCGGCACTTTCGATACGATGTGGACCTATTTAGTCTGGCAAAGGATTTTCCGCCGATGAACATCGATCAAAACAGATGCGGCCAAGCGAACGGGAATTGCACCCGCTTCGGGTGTCGTTTCCTTGTGAAAAAAACTATTGGCTGTATTGGCATTCCAATCCTCGGTTTTCGTCTTCGGCCATCCTCCGCACTTTCCTGTCTGCTTTTGACGGTTGGATTATTGCTGCTTGTGGGCTGCGGTCGTCATTCGGGCCCTGCTTGTTATGAGATATCCGGCCTGGTTACCTACAACGGCCAGCCGGTGCCGGCCGGCTATATTCTATTTGCACCCGACAAGACCAAGGGCAACGACGGTCCCGGCGTCAATGCGGAAATACGAGACGGCAAGTATCGCACGCCGGCAGGGCAAGGCGTGATCGGCGGCCCGCATACAGCCACTATCAACGGTTATGACGGCAAAAAATTTCAAGCCGGCCCGATTTCCAACCCCATGGGCAGACCGGTTGCCGTTCCCATTCAAGTTGCCTTGGACTTGCCAAAACAAGCCTCCACGCACGATTTCGCCCTTCCCGTGAATGCGAAGAAGATTAAGTAAACTTCCGCCAGTCCTCCCACCGGATAATGCCATGAGATTCTGTTTTAACGTAACACGATTCCTATTGCTTGTTGCATCATGTGCATTGATTGCGCAACGGCTGGAATGGTGTTATCTTGAAGAAATCGGCGTTTCGTCCGGCTGGGCAGCGGAGATGAATCAAAGCGATGGATTTCCCGCGTTTTATCTGCCCGAAGGGCGGCCGTGCGGCGATACGTTTCCCATCTACAAAGATGGCGCATGGCATCTGTTTTGCCTGCGGATGCCGGGGTTTGGGCATTTCGTTACACGCGATCTGGTTCATTGGGAAAATCGCCCCTTCATTCCATTCGGCGATTGCACGGGAACGGTCGTCGAACACCAGGGGAAATACTATCTCTTCTATACGCATCATCAACAAATCTGGCTGGCTACAAGCAACGATCTCGACAACTGGGCACTACATCCCGGCAATCCATTGCTAGTCGGCGATGGGAAAAAATACGCCGTTGACTATTTTCGCGATCCTTACGTAATGTTCCATAAGGATGAAGGCGTATGGTGGATGTTGTTGGGCAGTCAATATGTCGAGAATCGCAAGCCGGGGGCTCCGACGGGCTGCGTGGGATTGGCCAAGAGCAAAGACTTGTTGCATTGGACGCTTGTTGATCCTCTTTGGGCACCCGGTCTCACGGCCCACTGCGACTGCCCCCAGCTAATTGCGCAGGATAATCGCTGGTATCTGGCATATCTGCACACCAATACGCGCTATCGCGTGGCGGATTCCATCAACGGTCCCTGGCAGCGTCCTCCCATTCGCGATCTTGGGACAATGTGGGGAATGGCGGGTTCCAGACCTGCGTTCGACGGTCAGCGATGGATTAGTTGGGCATTTCTGGCGAAAAACTCCGCTCCTCAAGACTTAGCCGGCATAGGTTATGGCGGAACGCTTTGCGTGCCTCGCGAATGGACATTTCAGAAAGACGGCGGCATCACCCAACGCGTGCCGGACGAAGTCATCGCGGCCATTCATGCGCAGTCGTCCGGCAATCGCAATCCCTTAGAGGGCGCGGTGCCGCTTGTAGGTCGTTGGCAAATACTGGAGGGTGAAGATGCTAAGAGTCTGGACCCCACGGGCGGCATTTTGCGACTCGCCGACACGCCGGAGAACTTCTATTTTGAAGCAGACATGACGTTGGACACGATCGATATGGAAGCTCATGTGTTGCTGAACTACCACAATGATCGTTTTGACTGCTATAGCGTGTCTTTCTCGCCGCGTGAAAATGTAGTGCGACTTCGCGGCACAGGTCCGATTGATCAAACACTGGAGACGATTCCATTTCCAATCGACATTCGTCGGCCGATCAAACTGCGTGTGTTTCGGTCGGGGTTGGCTCTGGAGGTGTTTATCGACGAAAAGACCGTGCTGACGCGCCGCGTTTATCAACATCGCGGAGGAAATTTAGCTCTGGAATTTCGCGATGGTTTAGGATCGTTCACCAACCAACGGATTTGTTGTCTCGCCACACTAAAGGATTGAGCCTTCCCAATTCCCCCCCCCATTTCAACCTCTCATTCTAACGAGGAAAACGATGAAAATCCACGTTCCCACCTTTGTAATCGCCTCTTTCTTCAGCAGTTTATTGTACGCTGCGGACGCTCGCGAAGATCTCTTGGTCAACGCTCAAGCACACTGGCGGCTCGGCGACGGCGGTAAATCGGCCAAGCATCCGCTGACATCTTCAGGCAAAATTGAATTGAACGTGTCTGCCGAAGGCGACGGTGCAAGGGCCGGGGCCAAAATCGCCAAGCTCTCCGAGGCTTACTTCAATGCCGGCAAGGAACTCAACGTCACGGGCAATCAATGCACGATTTATCTTCGCGCCCGTGATCCACGGGGGCAGTGGGGATCTGCCTTGTTGGCGAAACGCGGCGGGCATGATGTGATGAATTTCAATCTCTATAGTTTGCCCAATACGATTGGTCTCGAATTCCATTGCGATGCCGGGTTTATTGGCACGACTTTTCCACTGTCGAACATCAACCCGACGGCTTGGCATAATTTTGTCGGTCGCTACGACGGCAAGACAATTCAGTTGATATGTGATGACGCCGTGATGGCGGAAAAGGTTTGGGTTGGCGGTCGTCTGACTCAAAATCAAGAGCCGCTCTTGATTGGCGCCGAGACCGCAGGCGGCAAAATCACGCGCCCGTTCACCGGTGAGATCGAAGAGGCCGCCATCTGGTCCCGGGCGTTGAGCCACGAGGAGATTGCTCGGTTGGTATGCAAAGAAAAAATCATGCCGCTGCCGAAACCGGTTGTGAATAACTATGTTTCTCCGATCCACTTCCGACCGAAAACCGGCGTTCTCGCGGATACCATCCCGTTTTATTGGAAAGGCGAGTATCACATTTTTTATCTCCGCGGCAGCATCGGCAAAGTGCCGTGGGAACATATTGTATCGAGCGATCTGGTGCATTGGAAAGAATTGCCGACGGCCTTGCTGCCCAACGGTGATCCCAATGGCCCCGACGGCGAGCATATGTTCACCGGTTGCGTATACGAAAAGGATGGCACATTCCATATCTTCTACACGGGCTGGAACCCTCGCAACACAAAAGGCCGCGAGATCATCATGCATGCCACAAGTCCGGATTTGATCCATTGGACGAAACATCCGGAGGAAATGTTGCGGCCCGACGGCGCGATCTATTCCAACAAGCAAGATTGCGATTTTCGTGATGCGTTTGTCTTTTGGAATGACGAGGCCAAGGAGCATTGGATGATTCTGTGTGCCAACAGCCTCCAAGGCGGCGGGCCTGGCGTGGCCGTGTCGAAGGATCTTAAGTCTTGGCAAATGGCGACGGCTTTGAAAGCACCGAATCAAGAATGCCCCGACTTGTTCAAAATCAACGACACTTGGTATCTCATCGGCGGAGACACCTATAGTTTCAGCAAGGATCTTCGCGGTGAGTTCAAAAGTCCGCCGGTGCAAAACGTTGTGGATCGGCCTGGTGTCTACGCTGGCAAGCGGATGTTCGACGGAAAACGACACATCTGGACCGGCTGGATCTGGGATACCGACAACTTGCGCGACGGAGGCGGCGGAATATGGGGTGGCACGCAAAGCCTGCCTCGCGAGCTGTATGCCGGCCCTGACGGACAACTTTACCAACGTCCCGTTGACGAAGTGACCGCCGTGTTCAAGTACCCCGTGCTTGATGTTAAGGAACCCCGTAATGTGGCAAACGGATTAGTTTTGCCTACGCCTGAAAATTACATGCTCGAATGTCATGTCCAATTGGATCCCCAGGCGGCATTAACCATTGGCATGCGCGAACAATCGGACGGCAAGGGCGGATACCGCTTCATTCTGAGGCCGAAGAGTCAAGAGGCCGAGCTAACGGGACCTGGTTTCCGCTACAATCGCCGTTGCACTCTTGATGCAAGCAAGCCGATCAAATTCCAAGCATTCGTGCAAGGTAGCATTATCGAATGCTTCGTCAACGATCAATTTGCCTACACCTCTCGCGCCTACAATTATCCCAAGGGTGCTTTGACTTTCAAGGTTGAGAATGGCAATGCAAACCTTTTGGATCTTGCCGTCAAAGTGCATGAAGATCCGGCCGTGGCATCGGCGGAAAACGAGGGCTTCCAAAAGATATTCGATGGCCGAACCCTCGACGGCTGGAAAGCGCCGGATATGAGCTATTGGTCGGTTGAAGAGGGAGCGATCACGGCGAAAATCACCGAAGCTCATCCGTGTTCGGTCAATCAGTATCTTGTCTGGCGCGAACCGATGGCCGATTTCGAGCTGAAGATGCAATTTCGCGTCACCGGTTCGCCGGGCGTCAACAGCGGCTTCCAGTTCCGCAGCAAGTTGCTACCGAACAACGATATGTCCGGCTATCAGATGGACAATAACCGCAATACCGATTGGGCGGTTCGGCTTTACGAGGAGCATGGTCGCGAAACATTGGCATTCCGTGGAAAAAAGGCCGTCATTGACCCTGCCGGAAAAAACACGGTAAGCGATATTCCCGACGCCGGCGGTTCCGCATGGTTTCAGTTGGACGAGTGGCACGAGTACGATTTGATTTGCCAAGGACCGCATCTTGTTTTGAAAGTCAACGGACGATTGGCCGCCGAAGTGTTCGACAACGATCCCAATCGTCAAGCACTCTCGGGATTGCTGGGACTGCAATTGCACAGCGGTCCACCGATGACCGTGCAGTTCAAAGACATCCAGATCAAGACACTGAAAACCGGAACCTCACGATAGACATTCCGCCGACCACGGCAAAAGAAGAAGGGATTCGCTATGAAAGCTCCTGCGATCGTTTTACGTAGCACATTTGTGGCCGCGCTGGGCGGTTTGTTGTTCGGCTTCGATACGGCTGTTATTTCCGGCACGACCGCCGCGTTGGAGCAAACCTTTGGGCTTAGCGAATTCTGGCTCGGTTTCACCGTGGCCAGCGCCTTGGTGGGCACGGTCGTCGGCTCGATCGTTGCCGGCAAACCGAGCGACCTTTACGGTCGCCGAGCTGCATTGGTCGCCATCGCCTTGCTCTATATGATTGCATCCTTGGGAAGCGGATTGGCCTGGAATTGGTATTCTCTGTTGGCCTTTCGTTTTCTCGGTGGCATCGCGGTCGGCGGGGCCTCGGTGGTATCGCCCATGTATATCGCGGAAATCTCGCCCGCGGCCATCCGGGGGCGGCTCGTGGCTGCACAGCAATTCAATGTCTGCCTCGGCATCTGTCTGGCCTACGTTTCGAATTATCTGGTCAGTATTGTGCCGTTGATTCCCGAAGCTGTCCAATGGCGATGGATGCTCGGCATTCAGGTAATTCCATCCGCGTTATTTTTCCTGATGTTGTTCTTTATTCCCGACAGTCCCCGCTGGCTTGTTGAACGGAATCGTCCGGAGGACGCGCGGCAAGTGTTGAAACGTCTTCAAGCGGTGGATGTCGAGGCGGAGTTGAGCGACATCGTCCAGTCGTTCGTCCATCAGAACAGCCAAGGCAAAGAACCGCTATTTTGCCGGAAATACGCCTTTCCGATCATGGCCGCGGTGATGTTGGCCATGTTCAACCAACTAACCGGCATCAACGCGCTGCTCTATTATGCGCCGAAGGTGTTTACGATGGGTAATTCCGGAACTCATGCCGCGCTGTTACAGTCGATTCCCGTCGGAGTTATGCTCGTGATCTCCACGTGGATCGGCATGATGGTTATCGACCGCTTCGGCCGCAAAACCCTTTTGTTGGTCGGATCGGTCGGCATGGTCGTGTTTCTGGCTTGTGTGGCGTTCGAGTTCTATGCGGCGAACAACGGCGCGGATATCGGCAAAAACATCATGGGCTATTTCATCGGCTATATCCTGTTCTTCGGATTTTCGCAAGGCGCCGTGATTTGGGTCTTCATCTCTGAAATCTTTCCGAATAAAGTTCGCGCAAAAGGCCAAGCTTTGGGCAGTTTTACCCATTGGTTTTCCGCAATGGTGGTTTCCATGCTCTTTCCCTGTGCGGCCGCAAACGCGCACATCGGGCCCGGCAATGCCTTTCTGTTTTTCTCCCTGATGATGGTGCTACATTTCCTCTTTGTCTGGAAAGTTCTTCCCGAAACGAAACGCATCTCGTTGGAACAGATTCAAAAAGAACTAGGCATCGAGTAATCCCAGATTCCACAGGGCGGTAGGGCTGCCAATCAATACGAGTTACCGCTCGGTTGGCTTCGATTTGCTTCCGTGTAGGATAACCAGCATTACGGCAGCTAGGCCATAGGCGGCGGCCCAATGATAGGGCGACTGGCAACGGACGGCGGGATCGGATGACATGAGCGGTACAATGTGCTGCGGTAATGCGATCATGGCCGTCGGCAGCGGCGAATGGATGATGCCGACCAAGCTGCAAACCGCGGCAATGCTCAGACAACCGGCCGCGCGCATCAGTTTTGCATCCAAGATGGCTGCTAGTGCGGAAGCCCAAAGCAAACTCGTCACCACAAACCCATTGGCCAGGCAACGAAGGGATTGCGTAACGGCAGCCAAGTGTGCCGGCGGTGCATTGCCCGCCAAAACCTGGTCGAATGGGATGAGGACCAGATAGGCCAATGCCGGCAACATGGCCAATGCCACTGCGGGAAAATGCCGCTCGGGCGTTGCACGAAAAGATTGGGCCGTAATCTCTAGCCCGACAAAAACCAAAATCGGAAATGCCGCCGGCTCGGGTAACCACTCGAACAAATACAGAAACCAGCCGAACGCCCCTGCCAGACCGATGAAAATCGCCGTGGCCAGCGTATAGCCCGCGCGACCGCCCGCGGCTTTGTAGGCCGGCTGTCCGATATAGGGCGTGTTTTGGATTACGCCGCCGAACAGTCCTGCCGCCATCGAGGCGAGCCCTTCGGTCAGGAGGATAGCACGTGTATCGTATTCATCGCCGGCCGCCGCGGCGCTTTCGGTGCAGTCGATGCCGCCGACAACAGTCATCACGGCGAACGGCAGCATAACGGGCAAATAGCTTACCGCTTGTCGGACGACATGTTGCCACCACGCCCAGTTTTGCGTAAAGGAGGGCAGGAAATCCGGCGCACGCCAAACGTCGGCTGATTGGCTGCCGCATGATGGAACAATCGACCAACCCAAGGATTGCGACAAGGAATCGCCGAGGAAGTAAAGGATCGCTCCCAGAACGACCGCCGCCAGCGCGCCTGGGATTCGGCCTGGCAACGTTTGATGTGCCACGAGGGTCACAAGAATCATCGTCAGCGAGATCATGCCGACGATGGGCACGGCGGCAATATGGCTCCAAAGCGGCATGAAGGCAATCAATGCAAGAGCGATCCCCGCCAGGGAACCCAACATTCCAGCCCGAGGCACCCAGCGACGAATCTTTCCGCCGAACGGCGCGAGAATCGACTTGCACAGGCCGATCATCAAAAGGACCATCGCCCCAACATGCCAACCGAAGACCATCGCTTGGCTGTGATCCAAGCCGAGTTGGTTCAAGCCGGTATTCAAGGCCGGCAACAGCACCAACGCCCCCACGGCGAATGTGCTGGGCGTATCCAAGCCCAGCGGCATGGCGGTCACGTCCGACCGCCCGGTGCGGCGTGCCAAGCGAATAGCCATCCAGGTGTAAACCAAATCGCCGATCACGACGCCCAGGGCAGAGCCGGGAATCATCTGCGTCAGCACGAATTCACGAGAAAAACGCCCCTGGGCGGCCGGATCCGAGCCGGTTACCAACGCCGCCAGCACGATCATCACCGCTACATTATCGAGGATCAAACCGAAAAAGGCGTTCAGGTCGCCCCAACGCACCCAGGCGTTTCGTGTCATCCTCGCATCTCCTTGGTTGGAACCCTATCGGCCCAAGATCAGCCAAAGCACTGCCATGCGCACGGCCACGCCGTTGCTGACTTGCTCTAAAATCGCTGAATGCGGGCAGTCGGCCACATCGGGCGTGATTTCGACGCCGCGATTGATCGGGCCCGGTGCGAGAATCAAAATGTCGGGCTTGGTCTTCGACAGCCGGTGTCGGTCCATGGCGTACAGATGGGCGTATTCGCGAACCGAGGGGAACGGCCGAGTCGTTTGCCGCTCGAATTGGATACGCAACAGGTTCAACACATCCACGCGAGGCAAAATGGCATCTAAACTATAAGAGAATTCGACGCCCAACTCGGCCCAGCGGGGTGAAACCAAGGTTGACGGCCCACAGACGATGACATGGGCCCCCAGTTTTTTGAGCCCCCAAATGTTCGATCGAGCCGTGCGGCTGTGTGCGATGTCGCCCACCATAGCCACGGTCAAGCCGTCGAGCCGGCCTTTGCGCTGACGAATGGTCAGAATGTCGAGCAGACCTTGGGTGGGATGCTCATGCGGACCATCGCCGGCGTTGATGACCCCGCAATTCAAGTTTTGGGCCAACAACTGCGGAGCGCCGGGCGTGTGATGGCGCACGACGACCAGATCGATGCCCATTGCCTCGATGTTTTTGGCCGTATCAATGAAGGTTTCTCCCTTCGACAAACTGCTGGTTGAGGCCGAAAAATCGAGCGTATCGGCGCCCAATCGCCGAGCAGCCAGCGAAAAGCTGTTCCTGGTGCGGGTCGAATTCTCGAAGAACAGGTTCACGCAGGTTTTGCCGACCAGCAGCGGAATTTTGCGGTCGCCCTGGGCGGTTTTCTGCTTGAAATACTCGGCCTTGTCGAGAATCAGGGTGATTTCCTCGGCCGAAAGGTCTTCCAGGCCCAAGAGATGGCGCCGATTCCACAGGGCTGGTACAGGGCCCAAATCATTGATCGCAGTTGCCATGCATACCTCGCTTGCTGGGGGCTTGCCAGGACGTCGAATATCCTGATGTGATTCTAACAAGCGTGGAAAATGTCGCAATATCTTGGAGCCTTACTCTTCGGATTGGAATTTCATGGAAAATATGCGCACCCCCTGTATCCCCTGTTCTGCCTGCGAATTTATCTGCTTGAACTGGGGCGATGAACCACTAGGGGGTCTGCCTTGGGGGATCTACATTATAGAATTTGAGTAGAGAAACCCAGTCATTTTCTCATGGGGGCATTATGGTCGGCGCTATCACCAACCGCGATATCTTGGTCCATCCCATTGTAACCGTCCAATGTTTTGGATGGCGCGTGTTTTTGTTTGCTCTGTGCGCTGGACAGGGATACACTTTTTTGTCGCTGGTAACAAATGCGGTCTCTGCAAAAGGAATCAAGTCGAAATCGCCGGAATTCGTTGACCGCTGTATCGAATTGGAGCTCCGGGCAAAGCATATTTACCTGACTTTTGCAGGAATCTTCGCCAATTGGGCGACAGCGAGGATTTTCTTCAAGACATTAGCCGCCCAAGAGCAGGAACATGCCGATCTGCTGGCCCTTTGCAAGATTGCTGCGCGGCGTAACGGGTGGGATGCCAGTTACTTCAATCCCTGGGAAAAAACCCTGCAAAATATCGAGCAGGAAATGCAAAAAGTCGAGGCTTCGCTCTACCAGATCAATGCACTGCCCGATGCCATGCGAATCGTCGTTCAAATCGAATCGAGCGAAGTCAATCGCATGTTTCAGGCAATTCTGGATGCCAGCAATTCAGATTTCGTGAATCAGTTGGCTCCGTTTCAGGAAGCTCTGGAATTGCATATTGCCTATATCACGGAAAAGATGCGCGACCTGGACGCCAATAATCCGACGGCCGCCCAGGAACTACGCAGGATGTATCCGCCTATGCCGAAACACTCCTCCCGAAACGCTGGAAGTGAGTATGCAGCCAGCTAAATGCCACTCGTGGGTGGTGTAGTTGGTTCAGTAGCCTGCCAAAATGACATGCAAGAAGAACTGGTGGGTTGTCTTTCCCGAATGCCGGAATTTTGCCAATAACCGTATGTCTAATAGTGGCAAGCGTTTACGGCCTGTTCTCTCGGTTTTGGCACGCCGCTTGCATCTCTGTGTGCCCAAACAAAATACGGCTGCCATTTGTGAGCAAGATGGGTAGCCTTATGTGATCCTTGAATCCGTTCATTAAGCCAGCAACAGGAGAATCCGCTGTGGCAAAACAGTTGGTCTTTGAAGACGAGGCCAGGCAGCCGTTGGCCGCCGGGGTAAGCAAATTGGCCAGAGCCGTTATCAGCACTCTCGGCCCCCGCGGCCGGAACGCCGTGCTGGACAAGGGTTGGGGTGCGCCGAAAATCACCAAGGACGGCGTCACCGTAGCCAAGGAAATCGACTTGGACGACCCCTACGAAAACCTGGGTGCCCAGTTGGTCAAGGAAGCTGCCTCGAAGACAGGCGACGTAGCCGGCGACGGCACCACGACCGCCACGCTTCTGTCCGAGGCAATTTATCTTGAAGGGTTGCGGATGGTTTCCGCCGGCGCCGATCCGATGGCCTTGGGCCGCGGCATTCACGCCGCCGCCGAGACCGTCATCAAGGCGATTGGCAAAATGGCCACGCCGGTCAATGAAAAAGATAAGAAGGAAATCGCCCAGGTTGCCACGATTGCCGGCAACAACGATCCCTCGATCGGCGCTGTGTTGGCCGATGCCTTCGTCAAGGTTGGCAAAAACGGCGTGATTACGGTCGAAGAAGGCAAGCAGGCCGAGACGACCGTGGACGTGGTCGAGGGCATGCAGTTCGATCGCGGTTTCCTTTCGCCGCATTTCGTCACCAATCAGGACGACCAAACCGTCGAGTTCGAGAAGTGTCTCATCCTGATTCATGAAGACAAAATTTCCAGCGCGAAGAACCTTATTCCGTTGCTGGAATCCGTCAGCAAATCCGGGAAGCCTTTGTTGATTATCGCCGAGGATATCGAGGGTGAGGCGTTGGCCACCTTGGTCGTCAATAAATTGCGCGGCATTCTGAATGTCGCAGCCGTCAAGGCGCCAGGCTATGGCGACCGTCGCAAGGCGATCTTGGGCGACGTGGCCACGTTGACCGCTGCAAACGCTATCTTCAAGGATCTGGGCGTGACGCTTGATTCCGTCAAGCTTTCCGACCTTGGTTCGGCAAAGAAGGTCATCATTTCGGCCGACAGCACCACGATCATTGATGGCGCCGGCGATAAGAAAGCCATCGAAGGCCGGGCCGATCAGATTCGCAAGGAAATCGAAACGACCACCAGCGACTACGATCGCGAGAAGCTCCAAGAGCGTTTGGCCAAGTTGGCCGGCGGCGTGGCGCAGATCAACGTCGGAGCTGCCACGGAAACCGAAATGAAAGAGCGCAAGGCGTTGATGGAAGACGCCCAACATGCGACCAAGGCAGCCTTGGAAGAAGGCATTGTACCCGGCGGCGGCGTTGCCCTGCTGCGTTGCGAAAAAGCCTTGGACAAGATCGATCTGACCGGCGACGAAGCCCTCGGCGCGAAGATCATTCGGAACGTGCTGAGCGCTCCCATGCGGGCGATTGCCGAAAACGCCGGCCTCGACGGCGCGGTCGTCGTGAATCGCGTCCGACAGATGAAAGGCAAGGCCGACGGCTACGACGCCGACAAGGATTCCTACGGGGATATGCTTGAGGCGGGCGTGATCGATCCGGCCAAGGTGGTTCGCACCGCCTTGCAAAACGCGGCCAGCGTCGCGTCGTTGTTGTTGACCACTTCCTGCTTGGTTGCCGACATTCCGAAGGAAGAAGAACCGGCTGGCCCGCCTCCTGGAGGCATGGGAGGCATGGGCGGCATGGGTGGCATGGGAGGAATGGGCGGCGGCATGGGTGGTATGGGCGGCATGGGTGGCATGGGATTCTAGCTCCCGCCCGATGGTAAAACCTTTGAGGATTTCAAAACCGCTTGCGGTTTTGCATTCCAGTAACGCAAAGTTGTATTTTAACAATCAATAAACACATAAATCCTACACTTCCGAGGAAGGAAAACGTCCGATGAAGGAAATCAACTTGAAGCCTTTGGATGATCGCGTCGTGGTTGAGCCGGTTCAAGCAGAAGAAATGACGGCCGGCGGTATCGTGCTGCCTGATTCAGCCAAGGAAAAGCCGCAGCGCGGCATCGTGTTGGCCGTCGGGCCCGGCAAGTTGCTCGACAGCGGCGAACGCGGCAAGCTTTCGGTCGTCGTTGGTGACGAGGTGATCTACGGCAAATACAGCGGCGCCGAACACGAAATCGACGGCCGCGAGGTCAAGATCGTTCGCGAGTCGGATATTTTGGCCAAGGTTGTAAAGTAACAAAATAGAAGGGACTAGGGGCTAGAGACTAGGGGCTCGATTGGAATTCACGCGAGTTGAAGCAATCCAGCCACTAGTCTCTAGTCCCTAGCCTCTAGCCCCCTAATAAGGAACGCCAACAGTGCCTAAACAACTTCTATATGCTCATAATGCTCGCGAGCGAATGCTTCGCGGCGTGGAAAAACTGGCCGACGTGGTTGCCGTGACTCTCGGACCGACAGGCCGGAACGTGATTCTCGATAAATCCTTCGGCGGCCCAACCGTCACCAAGGACGGCGTTTCCGTGAGCAAGGAAATCGAGCTGGAAGACCGCTTCGAGAACATGGGCGCCAAGCTGGTCAACGAAGTCGCGTCGAAAACGTCCGACGTGGCCGGCGACGGCACCACCACGGCCACGGTGTTGGCCCGGGCGATCTTCCGCGAGGGGCTTCGCAATATCGCCGCCGGAAGCAATCCGACGGCCATCCGCCGCGGCATCGACAAAGCGGTTGAAGCCGCCATCGAGCATCTCAAGTCGATGGCCAAGCCCGTCGCCAGCAAGGATGAGATGGCGAGCGTAGGCTCGATCAGCGCCAATAACGATCCCGTGATCGGTAACTTGTTGGCCGAGGCGATGGACAAAGCCGGCAAAGACGGCGTGATCACCGTCGAGGAAGGCAAAACCGCCGATACGACTTACGAAATCGTCGAGGGCATGCAGTTCGACAAGGGTTATCTGTCGCCCTACTTCATCAATCGTGCGACCGAGATGGATTGTTTGTTGGAAGACGCCCTGATTCTGATCCACGAAAAGAAAATCACCAACCTGCGCGACCTGATTCCATTGTTGGAGAAGGTCATGCAGCGCGGCAAGCCGCTGTTGATTATCGCCGAGGATGTTGAAGGCGAAGCTCTCACCACCTTGGTCGTAAACCGGTTGCGAGGCATTTTGAACATCGCCGCCGTAAAGGCGCCTGGTTTCGGCGACCGCCGCAAGGCCATGCTCGGCGACATCGCCGTGCTGACCGGCGGACAAGTGATCAGCGAAGACTTGGGCATCAAGCTTGAGAACATTTCGCTGGAGCAACTCGGCCAAGCCAAGAAGATCACGATCGACAAGGATCACACGACGATCGTCGGTGGCGCCGGCAAGCAGTCGGACATCCGCGGCCGGTGCGATCAACTGCGCAGCCAAATCGAGACGACCGACAGCGACTATGACCGCGAGAAGTATCAAGAGCGGTTGGCGAAGCTGTGCGGCGGCGTGGCCGTGGTTTCGGTCGGCGCCAACACCGAAGCCGAGATGAAGCAGAAGAAGGCCCGGGTCGAGGACGCCCTTCACGCCACGCGAGCCGCGGCGGAAGAAGGCATCGTGCCCGGCGGCGGCGTCGCTTTGTTGCGATGCCGTGAAGCGGTCGAAAAGGCCCGTTCCAGCGCTCGCGGCGACGAGAAGATCGGCGTTGACATCATCCTGCGATGCTTGTCGATGCCCATTCGCCAAATCGCCGACAACGCCGGCGTCGATGGCTCGGTTATCGCCGATGAAGTGAGCCAGAAGCCGGTCAATTTCGGCTACGATGCCAATGCCGCGAAGTACGTCGATATGGTCAAGGCGGGCATCATCGACCCCGTCAAAGTGGTCCGCTCGGCTTTGCAGAACGCGGCCAGCATCTCCGGCTTGATGCTAACGACCGAAACGATGGTGACCGATCTGAACAAGGACGATAAGAAAAAGAGGAAGGTCGAGGGAAGCGTTCGGTAACGAATGCGGAACGACAATTCATCGAGAATGATCGGGCCACCTCCGCACAAGGGGGTGGCCCCGTTTCTTGATTGAATACGCTAAGATTGAGTATTCCGGCAACCGATCACCACAACGGCCGCGGCAATGATGGCGGACAAACGCGACTACTATGAAGTTCTGGGGGTGGAACGAAGCGCCGCCGAGGCCCAAATTTCCGAGGCCTATCGGAAGCTTGCGATGAAATTCCACCCCGACCGGAATCCCGGCGATGAGGAGGCGGTCGGCAAGTTCAAGGAAGCGGCCGAGGCATTCGAGGTTCTCAGCCATCCCGAAAAACGTGCGAACTACGACCGATATGGTTTTGCCGGCGTGGAGGGCGGCGCGCCGCATTTCCACGATGTTTCCGATATCTTCAGCGCTTTCGGCGATATCTTCGGCGGCGGCGGGATTTTCGGCGATATTTTCGGCGGCGGTCGCAGCACGCGAGCCCGGCAGGGGGCCGACGTTCGTTGCGAAGTAAATCTGGATTTGATGGAAGCTGCCCACGGCACCTCGAAAGTGGTTCGCTTCATGCGCCATGTCGCCTGCGAAACTTGCAATGGCACTGGCGCCAAGCCAGGCACGCAAGCCGAGCCATGTCGCTATTGCGGCGGCAAGGGGCGCGTCGTTCAATCGAGCGGATTTTTCTCGGTCCAATCCACGTGTCCTTCGTGCCACGGAACAGGTCGCGTGATTCGTCAGCCCTGCGGCGATTGCCGCGGAGCGGGATATGTGCAGAAAAAAGTCACGCGCAAGGTGGATATTCCCGCCGGAGTTGACGATCGTACTCGCTTGCGTTTGCCGGGCGAAGGCGAACCGAGCATGAACGGCGGCCCGGCCGGCGATTGCTATTGCTTTATCCATGTGGCCGAGCATCCGCTGTTCCAACGCAAGGGGCAGGATTTGCTCTGCCAAGTGCCGATCAACTATCCGCAGGCGGCCTTGGGTGCGAAGATCGAAGTGCCGACCCTGGATGGCGCTAAAAAGATCGATATTCCCCCGGGCACGCAAAGCGGTGAAATCATCACGCTCAAGGGGCTGGGAATGCCCGACCCAAGATATCATGGGCGCGGCGATTTGCACGTCCAGGTGTATGTCGAAGTGCCACACAGCTTGACGCCCGAACACGAAGGTTTGTTGCGGCATCTTGCGGAAATTGAAAATACCAATGTAAGTCCGATAAGGAAAAGCTTCTTCGATAAGCTCAAAGAGTTGTTCTGAAATCGACCAGTATGGCAATGGATGATTGCTTCCTAGCCGAATCAGATTGGAGGTCTCTCCCATGACCAAACACAAGCATCACCCCCACGAACCGGCATCCGATGCCGAACATCAGCAAGCCGAGAATGCGTCTACGGCGGAACCAACGCCGGCCGGCGTCGCACAACCGCAGGCGGCCGAAAATCCATTGGCCAAGCTTCAAGCGGAATTGGCGGCCGCCAAGGATCGCGAGTTGCGATGTCATGCCGAGCTCGACAACTTCCGCAAACGGGCGACCCGCGAACGCGAGGACTTGGCCCGTTACTCGAACATGGGGTTGCTCCGGGATTTGTTGCCTGTATTAGACAACGTCGAACGCGCGATTCAGGCGGCCGATAAAAACGCCGACGCCGCCGCGCTGTTGGATGGCTTCAAAATGGTCGATCAGCAAATGCGCGACGTTTTGAACCGCCATAACTGCAAACCGATCGAAGCATTGCACATGCCCTTCGATCCGAATGTTCACCATGCCGTCATGCAGCAACCTTCAGACGAGTATCCCGCCAATACGGTGCTCATGGTAACGCAAAACGGATATCAACTGCACGACCGCGTGGTGCGGCCAAGCCAAGTCATCGTGTCTATTGCCAAGTGAGTCAACCATGCCGACCTATGATTACGTGTGCGATGCCTGCGACCATTCCTTCGAGCTGTTTCAATCCATCAAGGAAGATGCAAAACGAAAATGTCCCCAATGTGGGAAGCAAAAACTCCGCCGCCTGATCGGGCCGGGAGCCGCGATCATCTTCAAGGGATCGGGCTTCTACAAAACCGACTATCGCAACGAATCTTACAAAAAAGCCGCGGCCGCCGATAAGAGCCACGCGACTTCCAGCAGTGCCGACACCGCCAAAACAGCGGAAAAACCTAAGAAGGCGGACAAAAAAGCCTGAGTTTTGCGGATATTCAGGATAATTGCGGAGGGCTGTGGTTTTTTTGCGGCGACAGGTGGCAAAAATATCATCGGAGCGACACTTTCACCGCTCGGCAGCCCGCATAGTTTACCTAACTGTCGCTACGCGAACGGAACTGCCCGAATATCTTCACTTTTCTGATTCCTCGGTTTGGCCGGATCAAATGATAATGCGTATTTTTCCGATAGCTCCAAGGGGCCATCTTGCAACGCCCACACTTTGCTATCAAAGGGAAAAACGCCATGAAGCGTATTGGTTGGACGATAGGAATTTCCATGTTGGCCGCCTCGATGTCGGGCGCCCTCCGCGCGGAAGATGCTCCCTTGCCGGATAACATCGTTCCCACTTCTGCCTATGTTCTTGAAGAAATGGAGCCGAGTAAGTCTCCCTCGGACGCCGAGCAGCAAAGCGCCGGCCCCGCGGAATCGGAAATGGTCGCTTCGGAAACGCCGGCTCAACCTTGGAAGATGCCGCAACCAGGCAGCCTTCAGCGTCTAGGAATCGGCATGGGCGGCTGGGTCCAGCAAGGTATTGCCTACAACGCGCTCAATCCGAACGATCGGTTCAACGGCCCCAACGGTTGCAACGACCGTTCCGGCGAATATCAAATGAATCAGGCGTGGTTGTATATGGTGCGTCCCACCAAGACCGACGGCTATGGTTGGGATCTTGGCGGTCGTGTTGATATCATGTACGGCACCGACTGGCGTTTTGGACAATGCACGGGTTTGGAAAATCGCATCAATAGCTCCAACGACTTCTACGGCTGGGTGTTGCCCCAGTTTTACGGCGAAGTGGCCGTGAACGATCTTACGGTGAAAATGGGCCATTTTGCCACCTTCACCAGTTTGGAAGTCATTCCGGCCCCGATGAATTTCTTCTACTCCCATGCTTTGTTGGCTTGTCCCTACTTTGATCCGGTCTTGGTTACCGGTCTTCAGGCCGACTATAAGTTGAACGATCGTTGGACGGCCGTCGCGGGGTTCAACGAAGGCTGGATGACCTTTGAAGACGAGACTCACACGTATAACTTCCTCGGCGGCGTAAAAAGGGCATCCGATGACAAACGTTCGAATCTGTCGATCATGGTAGACGCCGGTCCCCAGGCGGGGTTCATGGGCGTTCATGATCGTTCAAGCGTCATCACGGTTTACACCTATCAATTGACCGAGCGGTTCTCCTACGGCTCGCAATACACTGTTGGCGTCGAATCCCACGGTTCCGTAGTCAACCCAGGTCAAGATGCCTCGTGGTACGGCACCGAGCAAATGTTTACCTACAAACTGAGCGACAAATGGTCGGCAGGTTTGCGTTATGAATGGGTCCGCGACAATGACGGCTCGCGCGTGGCCGGCATCGGCAACATTCTGCTGACCGATCGCGGTTGGAATGGCAAGCCCGGTTGTGCTGGTGCTTACAACGACCTGAGCTTGGGTCTCAATTGGCGTCCGAATGCCAATATCACGCTCCGTCCCGAAGCTCGCTGGGACTGGTACGACGGCCGGCAGAACGCCGACGGCGAATTGCCTTACGGCAATCATACCAAGCGTGAGCAATTTACCCTTGCCACCGACTTGATTGTTACGTTCTAACGAATTGCGAAAACACCGCAAAAAAAATCGCCATGCACGCTTTCCATGCGTGCATGGCGGTTGTTGTTTTGGCTCTGGCGCTAGACCAGCAAATTCCTTAAATAACGCCCGTACTCGTTGTTGAAACCGTCGGCAAGTTTTTCGAGCTGTTCGGCAGTGATGAAATTTTTGTAGAAGGCCACTTCCTCTACGCAAGCGATCTTTAAGCCTTGGCGTTCTTCAATCGTTCGGACATAATCCGCCGCTTGGAGCAACGACGTTTCCGTGCCTGTGTCAAGCCAAGCGAAACCGCGCCCGAGACGCTCGACATACAGTTCTCCCCGCTCCAGATAAGTGCGGTTGACATCGGTGATTTCCAATTCACCCCGCGCGGAGGGCTTTTGCCGCGCGGCGATATCGATCACTTGGTTGTCGTAGAAATAGAGTCCGGTCACGGCATAGTTCGATTTTGGCGATTGCGGCTTCTCCTCGATCGACAACGGGTGGTCGTCGTTATCCATTTCGATGACGCCGTATCGTTGGGGATCACGCACGCGATAGGCGAAATTCGTCGCGCCTTGCATTCGCAATACAGCACGATCCAGATAGGCTTGCAGCCCTTGGCCATAGAAAATGTTGTCGCCGAGAATCAAGGCGACTCCGTCATTGCCGATGAATTCGCGCCCGATGAGAAACGCCTGGGCAAGGCCCTTCGGCTCGGGCTGAATGGCGTACGTGATTGAAATGCCCAGCCGATGGCCGTCGGTCAACAATCGTTGGTATCCGGCGATGTCTTGCGGCGTCGAGATCAGTAAAACATCACGGATGCCCGCCAGCATCAGCACTGACAGCGGGTAATAGATCATCGGCTTGTCGTAGACCGGCAGCAATTGCTTGCTAATGGCTTGCGTGATGGGATAAAGCCGCGTTCCCGATCCGCCTGCCAGAATAATCCCTTTTTGAATGCTTTGTGCCATGATTTATTTCGTTTTGTTCAGCAAGCCAAGCCGCTCGCGTTGGTAAATGCCGCCGGCAATGCGACTAATCCATTCTGGATGATCCAAATACCATTGCACGGTTTTTTTCATGCCGGAATCAAAATCGTGCAGAGGCTTCCATCCTAACTCACGCTGAATTTTTCCGGCGTCGATGGCATAACGGCGATCGTGGCCGGGACGATCTTGAACATAGGTGATCAACGAGGAGCATGGCGCATGGGGCAATCCAGGCCGCAGTTCATCCACGATCCGGCAAATCGTTTGCACGACATCGATATTTTTTTGCTCGCAGTTGCCGCCGATATTGTACGTTTCGCCGGGCCGGCCTGCCGCGAGCACTTGTCGCAATGCTCGGCAGTGGTCCTCGACGAACAGCCAATCGCGCACATTGCCGCCGTCGCCGTAGACGGGCAGCGGCTTGCCCTCCAGAGCATTCAGGATCATCAGCGGGATCAATTTTTCGGGGAATTGGAACGGCCCGTAATTGTTCGAGCAATTGGTCACGAGAACAGGCAGGCCGAACGTGTGATGATATGCCCGGGCAAAATGATCAGAGGAAGCCTTCGACGCGGAGTAGGGCGAGCGAGGATCATAGGGAGTCGATTCGGTGAATCGTCCCGAGGCGCCCAGCGAACCGAATACTTCGTCGGTCGAGACGTGCAGAAAACGGAACGCCTTGCGTTGGTCGTCCGACAGTTTTTGCACGTACCGCTGGGCCGAATCCAACATTTGAAACGTTCCGAGTACGTTCGTTCGGACGAATTGATCGGGAGCTTCAATCGAACGGTCTACATGCGACTCCGCGGCGAAATGCACCACGGCCGATGGTTCATACGCGGCAAAAACACCATCGACGGCTTCCCGATCGACAATATCGCCGTGGACAAACGCATAAAGAGGATCGTTTTCGACTGAAACCAAGGAATCGAGGTTGCCGGCATACGTCAGTTTGTCCAGATTGACAATCCGTGCCGATTGCTCGGCAACACATTGTCGAACGAAGCAGCCTCCGATGAAACCGGCCCCGCCGGTGACAAGAATAGTATTCATGGGCATCCGTTTCCCATTCGTTGGTGCGCATCCAACCCGTTGCGCAAAATAACTGCTTTAGCTGGAAACACCGTAACGGACGCCATAGTACCGCAAATTGCCTATTCGTGCAAGTTGCGATTATTCCACAAATTGGGCCAGGCGGTCGATCACTTCACCCTCCGGGCCGCGGACGGTCACTTCCAAGGGCATCTGGCCTGGTAGGCTGTGGGTGGCGCATCCGAAACAGGGGTCATAGGCCCGGAAAGCCATTTCGACCATGTTCAAAAGCCCCTCGCTCACCTTGCCCTTTTGGATCAGGCCCTGGGCGGCTTTTTTGACCGACATGCAGATGGGGGCATTGTTGTTGGTTGTGCCCACGATCAGGTTGACTTTCGTCAGAATGCCGCGTTCGTCGGTCGTATAGTGGTGCGTCAGCGTGCCGCGCGGGGCCTCGACGCAACCGACGCCGTCGGTCGGCGTTTGCGTGGGCAAAACGCGATATTCCTTGCCGGTGATTTGCGGATCGGTGGCTAATTCCACCCAGCGTTCGGCGGCATAGAGCAACTCGACCAGCCGCGCCCAGTGCGTGGCCAACGTGTGGTTGATCGGCTTGCCGCCCAGCGTTTCATACATCCGCTTATACTCGGCGTTGGCCAAAGGCGTGGCCATGGCATCGGCTGCGTTGCAGCGCGAGAGCGGCGTGGCTTTGTAAACACCCGAGTCCTCGCCATCGACCATGCCCTTCCAGCCGATCTTTTTCAGATAGGGGAATTTCAGGTACGACCAAGGCTCGACGCGCTCGGCCACGTATTCGCGATATTGCGAGCAATCGTATTTGGCGTGTTCCTTGCCGCTGGGGCTCGTGACGCGGATCTTGCCGTCGTAAAAATTCGAGCAGTTGTTCGCATCGACCATGCCCATGTTGTATGTCTTGTGAACATAGACATCGCCGGTGATGAGTTTCACGTAGTCGGAATTGGCCAAAACCACGTCGTCGAAAATTTTGAGCGAGAACTGGGCGAATTCAACCGCCTCGCGCCCTCGGGCTTCGATTTCCTTGCGTTGTTCTTCATTGATGCCGCGACTTACGCCGCCAGGCAGGCCCCAGTTGGGATGAACACGGCGGCCGCCCATCATCTGGATCAAGGCGTGGCCGTCGTGCCGCATTTTTAGCACTTGCTTGGCCACATCCATGCCAACCTTCGCCACAACACCCAAGATATTGCGTTGGGCCGGCGGAGCGGTTGGACCGACGACGAAATCCGGCCCGCCTAACGCATAAAAGTGCGTTGTGTGATCGGTCGCAAAAAAAATGCTATAGAAAAGTTCACGAAGTTTCTTGGCGGTCGGCGGCGGATCCACGTGGAACAACGCATCGAGCGCTTTCGTGGCAGCAAGATGATGCGCCTCGGGACAAACGCCGCAAATGCGTGCGGTCAGGTTCGGCATGTCCTCGGCAGGCCTGCCCACGCAAAACTGTTCAAAACCCCGAAGCTCGGGGATTTGCAGATAGGCGTTGGCCACATCGCCTTGTTCGTCTAAGAAGATGTCGATCTTGCCGTGACCTTCAAGCCGCGTGATGGGGTCGATGGATATGCGTTTCATCGTGGAAACTCCAGGCCGTCGTGCCGGCGGCCGCTAAACTTTTCGCTGTTTATTGATTCTCATGTCTTGGCCACTAGCCACTAGCCACTGACCGCTTTACTTTTCCGCCGCAACAAGCTGGATGCCAAGCTGAACCGGTAGAACGAACCCACCGGGTCGGGAATGCCTTCCTCGATAATCTTATCGACTTCCTCAGGATCGTGCGAGTCGATCACCGAGGCAATGCCGCTGAGCAAACGAGCGCCGTAGTCGGCCACGCCGTCGTTCGCCCCGTGGCAGCCGATGCAAGGCGAGTTGACCTGCGGACACAGCGCGCCGCAGCCTGCTCGGGTGGCGGGGCCGCAGCACAAAAGTCCTTGTTCCAGCAAACAGGTTTCTTCGTCGGGGATAATTTCCCACGTGCGATAAAACTTCTTAATTTTTTTCTCGGTCCGCTTTCGCTTGCATTCGTCGCAAACGGTCGTGTTGACGCCGATGACCGAGCCTTTGGGCGGCAATTTTCCTTCCAGGATAGCCGTGATGGCCTTCCAAATGTTTTCGGCTTCCGGCGGGCAGCCGGGCAGATAATAATCCACTTCGACCGTCTGGCTGAGCGTCTTTAGCGTGTCGTAGAACACCGGCAGATGCAGCGTGCCTTCCGGCACTTTCGTTTCCTGTTGCGGCCGAATATCCTGCGGATTGACCGGTACGGTCGAGGAGCCTTCCTTGTAGACCGTGTCGAATATTTCCTTGCGGGTATTCATATTGCCGAGCCCAGGGATGCAGCCCTCGCTGGCGCAGGAACCGAAGGCGATCAAAACCTTCGATTTGCGCCGCATCAGTTGGGCCATGTATTCCTGCTCGCTTGTGCGAATGCCGCCGTTGAAAAGGCAAACGTCGATCGACTGGTCGGCCATTTTTTCAACATCGCGCACCTTGCCGTCGGCCGCACAAGGCCACATGACGATGTCGAAAGCGTTGGCCACGTCCAAGATTTTCTCGTCGATGGCCAGGATCGAGATTTCGCATCCACCGCACGAGGCGGCCCAATAAATCGCAAGCTTACCTTTTTGTCCGTTGCTCATTCCGGCACCTCCATCGCCTCTTCGTGTTCTTTAACGATTTCCGCCAAGGCCTTTTCTCGCTCGCCGTTCTCTTGCCAGTTGGCGGGCCAATGGAGCGGGCCAAGCCGCTTCACGTCAGCAACCAACTTGTGGATCGCTTCAGAAAGACGTTGGCCTTCGGCTGCCGAGGCCCAGACCAACTGGACGCGGTCGTCCTCAACGCCTAACGCCCGCAACGTGTGTTGCATCATCTCGAACCGGCGAATGGTTTTGTAGTTCTGTTCGATGTAGTGGCATTCGCCCGGATGACAGCCCGCGACCATCACTCCGTCGGCGCCTTGGGCCAGGGCCTTGAAGACGAAAGTCGGATCGACTCGCCCGCTGCACATGACGCGGATGATGCGCACGTTCGGCGGATACTTGATGCGGGCCGAGCCGGCCAAGTCGGCCGCCCGGTAAGAACACCAGTTGCACAAGAAGCCTACGATTTTTGGTTCAAATGTGTCGTTGGACATGATTTTCAGTCGTCGGTTTTCAGTTGTCAGTTTTCTTTTTTCAGTCGTCAATCTCACTGTCAATCCTGGTCCTCCAGAAACTGACAACTGAGAACTGACAACTGACAGCTTCTAAACAGTTACCGTCTCTTTTTTCGCCGGTTGCCATGCATCCCACAGAATTCCGTCGATCTCGGCAAAAATCTGCTCGTTGTTGAAGTGCGCGCCGGTGATCGCGCCGGCGGGGCAGGCGGCGACGCATGTGCCGCAGCCTTTGCACAACGCGGTTATCACGCTGCTGACGCCCTTCTCCTCGTCGAACTCGATAGCATTGTAGGGGCACATGTTGTTGCAAATCTTGCAACCGGAGCATTCGTTTTCGTCGATCGAAGCAACGATCGGCTCGATCGTCACCTCGCCCTTGGTAATCATGCCCTGCACCCGGGCAGCAGCCGCGGCGCCTTGGGCCACCGAGGCCGGAATATCCTTCGGCCCTTGACACACGCCGGCCACGAAAACGCCGTCGGTCATGGTGGCCACGGGGTCAAGCTTCGGATGACGCTCGGTGTACCAGCCGGCCATGCTGCACGAAATGCCGCATTTCAGTCCTAGCTCCTTGGCGTCGGCCTGCGGCTCGATCGCGCCCATCAAAATCACCATATCGACCGGCAAACGACGCTGCTTACCTTGTAACGTGTCTTCATATTGGACGATCAGCTTGCCTTGCTCCGAAGGCCAGCGGGCGCCGTCGGTCACTTCGGCAACCTTGCCGCGGACGAAATGCACGCCCTCTTCCAACAGCCGTTGATAGAATTCCTCGTATTCCTTCATCGGCGTCCGCATGTCGATGTAGAACGCATGGACTTCGGCCTTGGTCTTCTCAAGCAGGAGATGCTCCAGCTTGAGGGCTGCCATGCAGCAGACGCTCGAACAATAGGGGTTCGTGTTCACGTCGCGGCTGCCGACGCAGTGGATGATCGCCACCGATTGCGGCTCGGTCTTTCCATCGCGCATAACGATTTTGCCGTTGGTCGGCCCGGCCGCGTTGCAAAGCCGCTCGAACTCCATGTTCGTGAAGACATTGGGCAACCGGCCGTAGCCGTATTGCGGGATTCGCTTGCAGTCGAACAACTTCCAGCCCGTGGCCATGATGATGTTGCCCACCTCAAGCTCGACGAACTCGTCCTTCTGTTCATAATCGACGGCCAGCGTCGGACATATCTTCGAGCAAACCTGGCACTTGCCCTTGGTGAACCATGTGCAATTTTCCGTGTCGATCACGGGCGTCCGCGGCACGGCTTGCGGGAACGGCACGTAGATCGACTTGCGGTTGCCCATGCCGACTTCGAACACGTCGTCGACGACTTTTTTCGGGCATTTTTCGATGCAAATGCCGCAACCGGTGCATTTTTCCTCGTTGACGAATCGGGCTCGCTTGCGGATCTTCACCTTGAAGTTGCCTACCGAGCCGGTCACCTCTTCCAACTCGGAATAGGTATACATCGTGACGTTTTCGTGCTGGCCGACTTCCGACATTTTCGGCGTCAGAATGCAGGCCGAACAGTCTAGCGTGGGGAATGTCTTATCGAACTGGGCCATGTGCCCGCCGATCGAAGGCTCGCGTTCGACTAGATAAACATGGTATCCGGCGTCGGCCAATTCGAGCGTGGCTTGCAAACCGGCGATACCGCCGCCGACCACGAGCGTGGCGGGATTCACCTTCACACGCATTGGTTCGAGCGGCATCTGATGCTTCACACGCTCGGCCGAAGCAGAAATCAAGGCTTTGGCTTTTTCCGTGCCGGAGGCCTTATCCGCATTGACCCACGAGACGTGCTCGCGCAGATTCGTCATCTGGCAGAGGAAGGGGTTCAAGCCTGCCCGACGGCATGTTGCACGGAACGTTTTTTCGTGCAGATGCGGCGAACAAGCGCCAACCACGACGCCGGTGAGGCCCTCACGCTTGATGTCGTCCTCGATCATCTGCTGTCCCAACGACGAACACATGAACTTGTAGTCCTTCGAGACGACTACGTCCTTGATGTTCTTGCCGGCCCAGCGGGCGACCTCTTCGACATCGATGGTTCCCGCGATATTGCTTCCGCAGTGGCACACGTAAATGCCGATTTTCTCGGCCATGATGATCTCTCCCGTCGGAGTTGTTAGTTTAGTGCGAAACCGCAAGGGGCTTTTTTAGTTCCTAATCCCTACTCTCTCATTCCTTCTTTTCACACGCCGGCCAATTGTCCATTCAGCTTGTTCTTCAACACGGGCAAGCCGGCGACAAGCTCCTTGCCGAAACCGAGTTTCTTGGGATCCAATCCAAAGGCGATGCCCAGCAACTGGGTGAAATAGATGATCGGCAAGTTGAAATTCGTCGAAAAGTAACCGTTCACGCGGCTTTGGTAGCCGTCGAGATTCAGTTGGCACATGGGGCACATGCACAAAATCATGTCGGCCGTATGGTCGTCGGCGCACTGGAGCAACCGGCGGATCAGCTCGAACGCCTGCGGCTCGCTGATTTGCGTCATGTGACCGCCGCAACAATGCGACTTGAGCGGATATTCCACCACGTCCGCGCCCAGCCATGAAAGCAGATGGTCCATTTTCATGGGATATTCGGTGCAATCGCCGTCGGCCACGGGGCGAACCACTTGGCATCCGTAATAGGGGGCCACGCGCAAGCCGGCCAAGGGGCGAATCACCTTGTCGCGCACAGCCGTCTCGCCGATGTCATCCACGATAACATCGAGCATGTGCCGAACGGTTACGCGGCCCGGCTTATAGCTAAGCCCGCCCGCCGCCAAGCACTCGTTTACCTTGGCGTTCATGTCGGGATGGTCGGCCATGAGCCGATCCGTCTTTTTCAGATTCAAATAGCAGGCCGCACAAGGGGCGACAAGCTGCGTGATCTGCGGATCGACAATCGCCAAATTGCGGGCAATCACGGCGCAGGCGGTCAATTCGTCCTGGCTGAAATACTCCGTGGCTCCGCAGCAATTCCAATCGTCAAGCTCTTGAAGCTTGATGCCTAGCAAATCGGCCACTTCGCGGACGGAATGGTCGTAGGCCGAGGCGTTGCATTCCAACGAACAACCGGGGTAGTATGCGTATTTCACGGGACCGCTTTCGTGGACTAATTAGTGAAGGGGAAAATGCCAATTACCAGTGTCCGATGTTCCATGACCCGACCGTCGAGCCATTGGAATTTGAACCCTTGTTTATTCTTTCGCGCTCAGCTCCTTGGCTTTCTTCACGATGGCGCGAAGCTGATTGATCTGACGGATCTTCGTGGGCAAAATGGCCATGCGGCCGCGGGTGAACATTTGCAAGCCCATTGGCCCCATCTTCATCGCCTGGAACGGCCGATTCAACCCGTGATAGCCGATGGCCAAGCCGATTTCATAGCTGCGCCCAAAGCGTTCGACCAGATCGGTGAATGTCTTGGCCAATGCCGGGGCGTCCGTGTTCTTAAAGCGGCGCTCGGCGATCGATATCCGCTTCAGGGCGTACATGATATCGGTGATGGGAATGTTCTGCGGGCAACGGCTCGTGCAAAAATAGCAGGAAACACACGCCCACATCGTATTGGCCGACAACACGGCGTCGCGATCGCCGCTATTGATCATGGAGATCAACGTTCGCGGGGTATATTCCATATCACCGCCGCTGGGACAAGAACCGCCGCAGCTTCCGCACTGTAGACAATGGACCAACCGTTCCCCGCCCGGCGTGGCGTCGATCACTTCTGTCTGGAACGTATTCTTTTTTTCGGCAGTATGTGCTGACATTTGCTCCGACCTATCTCGTTTTTTTGAGGGATATGTTCGGCGGTTGGCTAAAGGTTGTTTTTCGCTTTCCGCTCGGATCGGCGTTATCTGAGTTGCCTTTATTTAGCAAGCCTCGTGCCGCAATGCGAAAAAACAATTAAAATAGTGATAATGCCATGTTAAGAAATGACTTACGGCAAATGTCAGCTCGTCGCGTAACAATGCAAAACGAACGTCATGCACGGTTATCCGCCGTGGGCCACGGAATGCCGCGATCATGCTTGTTGGGGTGGGTAAGATACGCAGTATGTGCAGTTGTTTTTGAACGGCTGGGAACAAAATAGGGGGCGTCGAGGCGAATAGGGAAAATAACCTCCAACAAGCATGAAACTTGTTGGCCCAAAACCAGGAAAAGACGTTCGACCGCGGCCTCGTCAATCGAGCCGGAACAACGGCAGATGGCGGTAGTAGACTTCGAGCATTAAGAGATGCATGGCCGTGACATACATGCGGCCGGCGGCAGCCCCCCAACGATCCTGCACCGGCTTCGAGGGATCCCAACTGCCGGTCAAATCGCCCGTTGACGATTGGCTGTTTTGCAACAAGGGGCGGAACCGCTCGTTCCACGCCGTCCAGTAGGGCCCCTGCATTTGGAACATCACTTGCGTGGCGTAATACCAGTAATAGCAATTACGCAACGGTTGCTCGGGCGTGCCGTTGTTTGGCAAATTGGCCTTGAGGTACTCGGCCCCTTCGATCAACTGGGGATCTTCACGCTTGCGTCCCAAGTACATGCGCATCAACATCGACTCGGCGGTCATCGCCAAGCTAGGCTCGCGGCCATGTTGCTGCTCGGGAGTGGGATTGGCGTTGGGGTTATAAACATAACGACCGTCGCCCGTCGATGTGGCGGCAAAATCCAACCAGCCGTTGATCTTCTGGAATGTTTCGGCAGGAACTTCCAAGCCGGCCATCTGGGCACTCTTTAACGCCATCAACTGCCAACCGGTGACCGAGGTATCGGTTTCCGTGGATTGTCCGTTATCGGGGCGAACTTCATAGCGCCAACCGCCGTAGGTCGGGTTTTGCGATTTCACAATGAAGTCGATTGCCTTATGGGCTGGATTCCGCAATTCCGGATCTTGCGTCATGCCAAATGCTTCGCACAGCGCGATCGACGCGATGCCGTGGCTATAGAACCAGGTGTATTTCGATCCGCCGCTGAACAAATCGCCGTTAGGCTTCTGGTGTTGGATCAACCAATCCACCCCTTTGCGAACGACGATGCGATGCTTGTCATCCAAGTGGGTATAACCGCCGCCGAGATAAGTCAGCAGCACGAGGCCTGTGGCGGCCGTGTCCGATTCCATTTGTCCAAGCGCCGGGTCATCCAGTTTCACGCCGGGGGGCAGGGCGTGCAAACTCCAGTGGCCATCGGGAAATTGCATTCGGGCGAAGAAATCGAGTCCGCGTTCCACGGCGATCTCGGTTCCTTCACTGCCGCCGCCTGCTTTGGTGCCTTTTTGCCGTCCGCCCGCGCCGCGTTGTTGATAGGCTTCCGTGGGTTCGCTCACCACGCCGTCGATCGACATCGTTCCTCCGCTGCGTTCGAGAAGGAATCGGCGAGAAGCCGTGTGGACAATCTCGCTTTCCGGTCGGGCACGATGGCTGCGAATTCCTACATCCAGGGATGGCGCACTTCCCAATCCGCCCGGTCCGGGCACGGCAGCCACTTGCACCGGTAACCCGCCGGATCGGCGGCCCAATTCACCAATTCCCGGTTGCGTGCCGACGACGGCCGTTTTACCGGGCGTTGCTGCTGCGGCCTCGGGTGTTGGTTCCGCAGTGCCGGACATTTCGCCGGCGGCGTTGGGCGAACGCACCAAGGCGCCACCCCAAAGCGTGGCGATGGCCGCAACGCGGTCGTTGCCCGACAAGACGCGCCGCGGCCCGGTGTTCAAACCTGTCGCGGCCGAGGGCCCGGCGACTGCATTTCCATCATAAAGCGACGGACGCCCCGAACTGGACGGGCGTGTGCCGGAACCATGCTGAAGACTCGTATTCGCTCCAGTTTCCAAGGAGCTTGGCAACGAACCGGGTGCCATTGCCATGCCGCCTGTGCCCGCAGGAGAAGAGCCGCTTTCCAAAGGAGCGGCTTCGGCCGGAAGGTCCATGCCCGTTGCGGAACGCGCCAACGTCGTTGAAATGCCAGGACTAGGATCGGTTCCGGCGTTTTGCGTTTGGGCGGCCGAGGCGCGCCGTCCGGCGGCGGCCGGCAATGCGGGGCCGGTTTGTGCGAAGGCCGTTGGCGCGCCGCTGGCGGGCATGGTTTGCTGGTTGCCGGGCAGGCCCGCGAATTGGCGTTTTTGGCGGCCGGCATTCGCCTGAAGCGGAGCCATGGAAGTATTGCCGCCGCCGGGCGGCGTGGCCGTTACCGTGGCCAAAGCTGCATCTTCGACGGCCGCCGACTGCGATAAATCCGCGCGTGCAGGGCCCGAAGTGCCGCCCACCGCGCCGCCGATATCCGAGGGCTGGGCTTCCGTGCGACTAACGCGAACAAGTTGCGAAGTGCCAATCGAACCGGAAGCACTGCCGAGGTCGGCTGAAGAGGCCACGACCGAAGATGATCGACCGGTTGTCGAAGCGGCAAGCCGCCGGCGGCTTGTTACGTCGGCCTGCGCGGTTACAGCGGGCGCAGGCGGTCCCTGTTGACCCGAAGAAGCGGCCGCGCCCGGCGTGGGCGTAAGCTCGGCGGTCGATGCGGCTGTTTCGGCTTCGCCCGTTATGGTGCGAGCAAGTCGCTGCGTTGGCGCATTGACGGCCACCGAAGGTTGATCGCGGCCGGCAACCCGCGGCTGTCCGGTTCGGGCTTCGACTTGGGCCGCACCTAATGCGAATTCAGAAGCGCCGGCCGAGGCAACATGATTGCCCAAGGGAGCATGGGCTTCCGCGCGTCCCACGGCGGCAACTTTCGACACGGCATCGATCCGGCTGGCTGCCGCATCACCGACCGTCGCGGGATTGGCAATGGATTCCGTCTTCGCATCAGCCACGCTCGAAGGCAACTCGACGCCCTTTTCGGTGCGAGCCAATGAGGAAGGCCGGCTCGGCGCTTCGGTTTCCGGCATCTTTTGCGGAACCGCGGCCCGTGCCGGCGTTTGAGCATTCCTTGCAGGCTCTCCCTTTGCAGGAGGCGGCTCCACGGTTTGACGTTCGGCCTTGGGCGATTCGATGGCCCTGCGCTGGACGGCTGCGATTTGCGACGGCGTGGCTTGGGCCGATGGCTTCGGAGCCGGCGTGGCATCCGGTTCGAGCGAAGGTTCATCCGGCGCGGGCCGGTCTTTGATCAATTGCCGGCTGAGTTGTCCAACCTCTTCCGCACGGCGCGGGGCCGACAGTTCGGCTCGACGAAGCTCTTGTTTATCAGGCTGTTGGGGTGAAGGCTCCGCCTCGACCGTTTTCGGCTTCTCCATTGCAACCGGCCGGCGGTTCAAATCCTGTTGCGGGACCGATTCGTCCGGCTTTTCCTGTTGCTGGGGCGACTCGGTCTCGACCATGTTCTCGAAAGCCTGAAGCACCTCGGGCTGCTCGATCAGTTGCCAGTTATAGTCGGGCACAACAAACGGCGTATCCTCTTTTTGCGATTCCCGATCCGGCGATTCCGGAATGGATGCGATGGCCATGTACATCTCATGCATGTAGACCGCAATGCCGAGATGCAACAACAAACTCAGCAAGATGCAAAATTGCAGACGTCGCAACATTCGACGCTGGAGCCATAGCACTCCCAACATCAGCACCACGACCATGACCGCGACGCTGCCCAGGCGGACCCAGCCGTTGTAAAGGAATCGCGGGTCATCGAAACGGCTGGTTGCGAAAACGATCGTCGCTACCGACGCGGCGAGCGCCAATATCATGCCATTGATCGGCCACAGTTGGTCGTCGAAACTTTCCAACCGGGCGACAACGGACTTATCGGTAGTCGTTTTCTTGACGGCCATGACAACGATCGAAAGACGATACGGTTCTTTGTGCTTAAACTTTTGCAAAAAACGCTATTTGTCCGGTTTCTCCGGTCCGTCGCGAGTTGTAACGCGGTAATCGCGAATCTTTGCTTTCGTGCATGCGTTCATGGCTGCGACGACGAATTTCCAGGGGCAACGCTGGTCGGCGCGGATAATCACGGACGCGCGCCCGGGATTATTCACCCAAACCATCTGCAACACCTGCTCAAGGTCGTGCAGCGTTACTGTCTTGCCGGTGACGAAATAATGTCCGTTCTGATCGATATTGATGAACATTTCACGAGGTTTGACCGTAATCGGCTTGGCCTCGCTGGCTTCGGGCAGCATAACATCAAGTTCCCGCTCTTCCTCGGCGAACTTGGTGGCCACCAGAAAGAAGATGAGCAACTGAAAAACGCAGTCGATCATCGGCGTGAGATCGAAAATCTGCGTGGAACCCTTGTTAATCTTGACGACCATGCTCGCCTCCCTTCGCGGCATCGTGGCGGACGCGAACGCGGCCTTCCAAACGTTCGATTTGCGGCAACAAATCCATCAGTGAATCATCGAGTTCTCGGAACAACGCTTGGATGCGGCCCTCGAAGTAGTGCGCGAGCATGGCGGCCGGGAT